>CAMWRJ010000025.1 GCA_947176635.1 uncultured Mycoplasmataceae bacterium | reverse complement strand
CTTGAAAAAATATTAGAATTTGAAGTTTTAAATTTAAATTAATTAGTTTAGAAAATAAATATGTTAAACAATATTTTTATTTATTATTGATTTCATGTATTGAAGTCTCAATTAGAAATTTATGTTTTTATTTCATGGTTATTAAAACAATTAATTCAATTAATAGTTCAGGAACTTATTGAGTCACGAATAATTATATTTGATCGGTTTTATTGTTGCCAATTAGTTGCATTTCTACATTTATAAAAGAAACATTTAGTTTAACTTATAAAAACAACAAATTTAAAAATCAAATGATTTTTTATTTTTCATTTGTAACAATTATAATTTTGATTTGATTAATAACAATTCCTTTAAACCCTATTTTAATAAAAACATTAATGAATGAGAAAAATAATTTTAATGATGTTAATAATTTATTATTGATTTTAATTCCATTTTATATTTTATTTGCATATAGTAATATTATTGATTCAATATTTATTAAAGAAGGAAAAATTAATTTATATTGTATTCAATCAATTATTGTAAATTTAACTTTTTATCCAATTTATTTTATGGTTTGAAAATTAAATATTTGATTACCAACACTAGAGAGTATTTGTATTATGTTTGGATTAGGGATGAGTTTTCATTTTTTAATTAATATACCTTTATTCTTTTATTATTTAAGAACTTCTTCATTAACAATCAATAAATTAGCAAATAATTTCAAAAATAAAATCTACAAAGAGCAATAATTGTTTATTTAATTATTAATGTTGTATTTCTTTTTGTAAAATATAAAATTATATACACTTGTAAAAAAAGGATAAAAATATGCAAAATTTTGATTATGAGAATTATGATAACTACTTTTTAGATGAAGAACCTAATAAAGTGAAATCTAGTATTTATAAAGAGCCAAAAAGAAAAATTTCAAAACCTAATAATGTAATACAGTCAAATTCTAAAATTTTATTACAATCAGTATTATGATTTGGAATTGGTTTTATAGGTGTAGCTTGTTTGGGTTTATTATGAACTTGAATTTTATTAAAATTCTTTTCAACAAACGGAATAATTAATGACTCAGCAATGACAACATTATTTATTTTATTGGGTGTTACATTAATTGTTTCACTAATTTTTAGTATTTTTACACCGTTTAGAAAAACAGATAGAAGTCTTGGTTTTACAATTTTTACTTATATCTTTTACATATTGATGTATTCATTGTTGTTTGCAGTAATTTCATCATTACTAACATATGTACCTAACTTTGAATGATACATTATTTTAGTAGGCTTTGCAACTACTGGTTTATTAACATTATTATGTGGTTTAATTGCAGGATTATTAACAATTAGATTGGCTTTAACTATTGGAAAAATGATTACCATTTTATTCATGGTTATGTTGTTTGGATCATTATTAGTAAGTTTCTTAATGTTTTGATCTATAGAAGCCGTACAATGATGATACATGATTTATGATGTTTTATTGTGTTTAGTTATGATTTTATTTATGATTATGACATTTTTTCAAATTAGAAATGTATCAGAAGCTCTTGTTGGACAACAATTATCAAGAGCTACAATTGTAAAATTAGGAATGCATTACGGAACACAAATATTATCAAGTTTTATGATTATTTTTATGCTTATTATCCAATTTATAGCGAGAAGAAAAAATTAATATGAAGAATAAATATAATGCAGAAAATATACAGGTACTTGAAGGATTAGAAGCAGTTAGAAAAAGACCTGGAATGTATATTGGTTCAACAGATATTGTTGGTTTACATCATTTAATTTGAGAAGTTTTAGATAATTCAATTGACGAAGTGATGTCAGGTTTTGCTACTGAAATTAAAATTATTTTGCATCCAAATAATGTAATTAGCATTGAAGATAATGGTAGAGGTATTCCTGTTGATAAAAACCCTAAAACAAAACTATCAGGTGTAGAAACTGTTTTTACAATTTTACATGCTGGTGGTAAATTTGATAGTGAATCTTATAAAGTTTCAGGTGGTTTACATGGAGTTGGTGCTTCAGTTGTAAATGCTTTAAGTGATTGATTAATTTGTCAGGTTAAAAGAGATAACAAATTATATGAAGCAAAATTTAAAGATGGTGGAAAAATTGATAAGAAATTAAAAGAAATTGATTCAGCTAATACAACTGGTACAAAAGTAATTTTTCACCCAGACCCTTTAATTTTTAATAATAATGAATTTAATTCAACAATCATTAAAGATAGAATAAGAGAATCAGCATTTTTATTTAAAAATCTAAAAATTACTTTTGTTGATGAAATTAATCATACAACAGATACTTTTCACTATCCTGAAGGTATTGTAGACTATGTTAAATACATTAATCATTCAAAAAGAATAATTGCACCAATTGTAGCTTATTCTGATACATATAATGAAATAGATGTTGATGTTGCTTTTCAATACACAGATGATATGGATGAAATCATTATCTCTTTTGCAAATAGTGTTAAAACATTTGATGGTGGTTCACATGTTCAAGGTTTTAAATTAGCTTTAACGAATGTCATTAATAATTATGCAAGAAATCAAAAATTATTAAAAGATAAAGATAAAAGTTTAGAACCTGAAGATATTAGAGAAGGTATTGTTGCAGTTGTATCAGTAAAAGTTCCAGAAAAATGAATCAATTATGAAGGCCAAACTAAGAATAAATTAAATACACAAGAAGCAAATGAAGCAGTTAAAAGAATTTCTGAAAAACATATTGAATTTTGATTGAATGAACACAAAAAAGAAGCTGCTGCAATTATTGAACAAGCTAAACGTAGTAGAGATGCAAGATTAGAAGCAAGAAAAACACGTGAAGAAAAGAAAAAATCTAAATCTAAATCTTCTGAAAAAATGATTAGTTCTAAATTAACACCTCCGCAAAGTAAAGATGCAACTAAAAACGAATTGTTTCTAGTTGAAGGAGATTCAGCTGGTGGAAGTGCTAAATTAGGAAGAGATAAAAAATATCAAGCAATTTTACCTCTAAGAGGTAAAGTTATGAATGTAGAAAAAGCTAAAATTTCTGATATTTTAAATAATGAAGAAATAAGAACAATTATTTCTTGTTTAGGTTGTGGATATTCAAAAAATATTGAAATTGAAAAATTAAAATACGACAAAATTATTATAATGACTGATGCTGATGTAGATGGTAGTCATATACAAGTGTTATTGCTAACATTATTTTATAAATTTTTAAGACCATTAATTGAAAGAGGGCATGTTTATATCGCAATGCCACCTTTATATAAAATTTGAAATAAACATAAACATTCAGATTTTGTTTATGCTTGAGATGAAGAACAATTAGAACAATTAAAATCAAAATATAGTTCTTATGAAATTCAAAGATATAAAGGGTTAGGTGAAATGAATTCTGATCAATTATGAGAAACTACAATGGACCCAAAAACTAGAACATTATTAAAAGTTAATATCGATGATATTGTAAATAGTGACTTGCATGTAAGTATTTTAATGGGTGAAGATACAAGTAGTAGAAAAGATTGAATTAATGAAAAAGTTAATTTTGAATATGATAAATAATTGAGGTTAGAATATGGATAAAAAAAATACTATAATTAATCAATCTTTAGCTACAATTATGAGCGATTGTTTTGGTAGATATGCAAAATATGTAATACAAGATAGAGCTTTACCAGACATTAGAGATGGATTGAAACCAGTTCAACGTAGAATACTTTATGCTATGGGAGAATTAGGTTTATTTCATAATAAACAATATAAAAAATCAGCAAGAACTGTTGGGGAAGTAATTGGTAAATACCACCCACATGGCGATTCATCAATTTATGAAGCAATGGTTAGAATGTCTCAAGATTGAAAAAATAATTTACCATTATTAGATATGCATGGTAATAATGGTTCAATTGATGGTGACTCAGCTGCAGCAATGCGTTATACAGAAACTAGATTATCAGAAGTTTCAACAATTATGCTTGATAATATTAAAAAAGATATTGTTGAATTTACTTTAAATTTTGATGATACAGAAAAAGAACCTACAGTTTTACCTTCATTATTTCCAAATTTATTAATTAATGGGTGTGTAGGTATTGCAGCAGGTTATGCTACAAATATACCAACGCATAATCCAAAAGAAGTTTTTGATGCTTTAATTTATAGAATTAAAACACCAAATTCTAGTTTAAATACAATTATGAAAATTATTCCAGGTCCAGATTTTCCAACTGGAGGAATTATTAATGCAACAACAGGCTTAAAAGATGCATTTGAAACAGGACGTGGAAAATTTGTCATCTCTTCTAAGATTGAATTAAATGAATCAAATTCAAAAATTAATCAAATTATTGTTAAAGAAATTCCTTATGACACTAATAAATCAATAATCATTAAAGAACTAAATGATATTATGTATGATGAAAAAGTTCCAGGAATTTTAGAAATTAGAGATGAATCTGATAAAAATGGTGTTTCAATAGTTATTGATGTGAAAAAAGATAAAAATTTAGAATTGATTAAAAATTATTTATTAAAAAATACAAAATTACAAGTCAATTATTCTACTAATTTTGTCGTTATTTTAAATAAAAAACCAACTATAGTTCCTTTATTAACTGCATTAGATTCATATATTGAATTTGCAATTTCAATTATTATTAAAACTGCTAAATTTGATTTAGAAAAAGCATTAAAAAGAGCTGAAATTTTATACGGTTTAATTAAAGCAATTAAAATTATTGATAAAGTAATTGCAGTTATTAAATCTAGTCAATCTAAAGAAGATGCGAAAAATAATTTAATGAAAAAATGGGATTTTAGCGCTATTCAAGCTGAAGCAATTGTTTCATTACAATTATATAAATTAACAAAAACTGATATTAATCAATTAGAACAAGAAGTTGATGAATTAACAAAAACAATTGATTATTTAAAAAAATTAATAAATGATGAAGAATTACAAAAATCAGTTTTAATTGAAAAATTAAATTTATTTAAACAAAAATTTGGTTATAAAAGAAAAACTGAAATTCAAGATGAAGTTCAAAAAATCGAAATTAAAGAATCTGATATGATTGAACAAAAAGAAGTGATTTTAGGTGTTTCAACTGATGGTTACTTAAAACAATTAACAAGAAAAATATTTGAATCAAATAATTATAATGAATATGGTTTAAAACCATATGATAACATTTGTTATTTTAATGCAGTTCAAAATATTAACACATTAGTTTTAATTACTAGATTTGGTAAATGTATAACAATTCCAATTCATAAAATTAAGGCAAATAAGTGAAAAGAAATAGGTCAACATATTAATGACTTTGTTACTTTAGAACCAAGCGATAAAGTTGTTTATGCAAATGTTTATAGCGAAATTCCAAATAATTTAGAATATGTAATTATGTCTAAAAATGGTTTGGTAAAAAGAATGAATGCAAGTGAAAATATTAATTTTAGTTCTAAATCATCAACTATTTGAAAATCAAAAGATAATGATTATTTAGTTTGCGTAGAAGAATTAAAAGAAAATATACCTGAATTTATTTCTTGTTTAACTAAAAAAGGTTATGGATTAACATTTTCAACTGCTGAAATCCCTTTATTATCAAAACAAAGTACTGGTGTTAAATCAATTAAATTACTAGCTGATGATGAATGTTTAGGATTTGTATTATCTAAAACATTACAACCTTTAGCTTTAACTTCAATTTCAGAAGCAATTAAGTTTATTAAATTATCAGATATTGTAATAAAAAAACGTTATTCACAACCTGTTAAATTATTTAAAGATTTAAAACAAAATTTAATTAGTTTTATTAAATTTAGTTCATCAAAAATTAATTTATTGAATGATGATAAATTAAATTTAGTAGATTTAGAATCTTTAAAAAACGGACCATATTTAAAAGTATTTATCAAATTACATGATATTAATCAAATAACAGATTTTAAAAATATTCAATTATATAATGTGCCAGTAATTGAAAATTTAGCAAATGCTGATTTTACTCCTTATATACCAAGTAATGATGAATTATCAGAAGAAACAGATGATAGTCAAATTTCTTTATTTAATGAAGCATAAAAAATGAAACCTTGAATGTATCTTTTAAGTTATTTTAGACCTAATTTATTTGTTAATAGAATTGAAAATATTAATTTAAATATTTTTAAAAATCCAAATTTAAAAATTGTTTTGTGTGATTTAGACAACACACTAGCACCACACTTTACAATTTTTCCAACTAAAACAGCAATTGATTTTTGTAAAAATATTCAAGAATTAGGTTTAAAATTCATTATTATTTCTAATAATTCTAAAAAGAGAGTTAAATTATTTGCAGAAAGATTAGGAGCAGATGATTATTTAGCAAAAGCGCATAAACCTTTTATTTGAAAAATTAAAAAATTTTTAGCTAAATATAATGTAAATTCTGAAGAAATGATATTTATTGGTGATCAATTTATTTTTGATATTTTAACTGCAAATAGATTAAAATGTCGTTCTATTTTAACATTACCAATTATTTCTAATGTTAATGAAGAACAAAATAGTTTTTTTAGATTTTTAGAAAACAGTATATATAAAAAATTAGAGTTTAATAATATTATTGAAAAAAAGAATATAGAAATGGATGAAGAAGATGAAATCTTATAATGTTAAATGTCTTGGTTGTGGCAATTATTTAAATGATGATATAAATTCAGTAGGTTATGTATTTAAATTTGAAGAAAATAAAACTAAATATTGTAAAAGATGTTTTCAATTAAAACACTATGGTAAAACAATTGATAACATAAATTATAATAATCAAATTGAAGATAAATTATCATCTTTAAATTTTGAAAATTCTTATGTTTTTGTTATTTTAGATGTTTTAAATATCGAAACATCACTAATTA
>CAMWRJ010000024.1 GCA_947176635.1 uncultured Mycoplasmataceae bacterium | reverse complement strand
CCCCCCCCCCCCCCCCCCCCCCCCCCCCCCCCCAATTTGTGGAAAAGTGCTAAATTGTATTGATTTTTTTGTATTTTTTGATGTTGTTTTATTTTTATGTTTTGTTTTTCTTTATGTAATTTATATTTATAATTAGATGCCGCTAGAGTCCTAGCTACTAAAAAATTAATAGTATTTAATCAATTATTAAACGATATATTATTTGATTTATAAAACAAATGCATTAATTTATAAATAGTGCTTATCATTAATTAGTATGTAGTTTATTATGACTAATAATAATTTTTATATTATTAGTATTGTTAAAAATGTTTTTATTTACTTTATTTAATAGATGTATTATATTTTTCTAAACCTAGTTAACTTTTTCTCATATTATATTTTTCTATAAAACACTTACTATAAGTTATTTTAGACTAGGACGCCATCATGGGACAAAAATATATGTCTTAATGATTGGAGTCCTAGTCTATTTACCTATAGTTTTCTCCTTTTGGAGTGTCACATTTATGGTAAATAATACACATACAAACAAAAAGAGTTTGTGGTATCAATAACCACAAACCTTCTGTAAACAATCTGTATAACACAGACACACACTTTTTTTTACACAATATAATTATATACTATTTTTCTTATTCTTTAATAATAATTCCTAATTCATCTAAAGATTTTTTATCAACTTCAGATGGTGTTCTAATTGTTTGATCATATGCTTTAGCATTTTTAGGGAATGCTATACATTCTTTAATATTATCTAAATCTAATAATAATTGAACCATTCTATCTAATCCAAATGCTATTCCCGCATGAGGAGGTACACCATATCTAAAAGCATTTAATAATGTAGAAAATTTATTTTCATATTCATCTTTTGATAAACCAATTGCTTTAAACATTCTTTCTTGCATTTGTTTATCAATAATTCTAATACTTCCCCCGCCTAATTCTGTTCCATTTAAAACTAAGTCATATGCTCTTGCTTTAGCATTTGCTTGGTCTTTATCAAAACTATCATGAAATGCTGTTTGTGGTTGTGTAAATGGATGATGAGCTGGAGAGAACATTTGAGTTTCTTCATCATATTCAAATAATGGTCAATCTACAATTCATAAGAAATTAAATTTAGTTTTGTCAATTAAGTTTAATTTTTTAGCTAAATAATTTCTAATAAATCCTAATTGTACACTTGCTTTTTGTTTAGTATCAAAATTAAAGAAAATAATACCATTTTGAATGTTGTGTTGTTTTGCGATTTCTAAAACTAATTCTTTTTCAATCTTTTTAGCAAAAGAACCTGAAATTTCATCATTATTAATTTTTACATATGATGAATTGCGATAATCTGCACCTTTTAGTTTATTATCTAATTCATCTAATTCTTTTCTTGAAATTTCATTTTCAAAAGCTAATGTTCTACAAGTTATATTTTCATTATTTAATAATGTACTAATAAATTCGTTATTTGATTTTTTAACAATTTCTAATGAATCTTTAATGATATTTTCAAATCTAGTATCTGGTTTGTCATTACCATACATTAACATAGATTGTTCATAACCTAATCTAATAAATGGTTTTTTAACATTAATATTTAACATTTGTTTCATGATGTATTTGATCATATTTTCAATAATTGCAAAAATATCTTCTTCATTAACAAATGACATTTCCATATCTAATTGTGTAAATTCTGGTTGTCTATCACTTCTTAAATCTTCATCTCTAAAACATTTAGCTATTTGATAATATCTATCAAAACCAGATACCATTAGTAATTGTTTATAAATTTGTGGTGATTGTGGTAATGCATAAAAATTTCCAATTTTAACTCTTGAAGGTACTAAATAATCTCTTGCTCCTTCAGGTGTAGGTTTTGCTAAAATAGGTGTTTCAACATATAAGAAATTTTCTTTGTTTAAAAATTCATGAATTACACTATATAACTTAGATTTAAAAATAAATATTTCTTGAACATTTGGTCTTCTTAAATCCAAGAATCTATTTTCAAATCTAATTTCTTCTAGTGCATCTGTTTCTTTTTCAATAATTAATGGTGGTGTTTCAGAAATAGAATGAATTTCAATTTCTTTAATTTCTAATTCAACATCTCCATTTTTAATGTTTTTATTTACACTTTTTCTTTTAATTAATTTACCAGTAATACTAACAACTGATTCTCTAGTTAATTTTTCAATTAATTCTTTCTTTTTAAAAGTTTCAGGTACAACAACTTGAATCATTCCAGTTAAATCGCTTAATTCAATAAAATTTAAAAATCCTAATTTTCTAATATTTTTAACTCAACCTGATACTTTTATTTTTTTATTTAAATCTAATTTACTATTAATTTTTCCACAATATATTCTTTTCATTATTAATCCTTTAATAATTCGTTAATATTAATTTCTTTTTTAGAAGAATCTTGCATTTTTTCTAAAATTATTTTATGATTTTTTTCAGTATTATCATTAATTCATATAATGTTAGCAATATTATTGTTAATTGCATATTTTGCTAATTTAGCTTTTTTGTTTTCTTCATTTAAAATAAAAGTTTCAAAACCTTTTTGTCTTAGTTTTAAACATATTTCCATTCCAAGGAAGTTATCTTTTTCATTTTCAACAGCAACTAAATAAGAGTCTTTGTTTATTTCTTTTTTTAATTCATTTTCTTGTTTTAAAGCGATAATAATTCTTTCAATTCCTAAACCGAAACCTAACCCTTCATAATCAGGTCCACCTGTTTCTTTAATTAAATTCGAATAATTACCACCACCAATAATTGTAGATTTACCTAAAACTTCTAAAGTAGAGACAAACTCAAAAACAGTTTTAGTATAATAATCTAAACCTCTAACTAAAGAATTATCAACTTCATAACTTATTCCTAAATCTTTTAGAGATTTTAAAATTAATTTAAATTCTTGTTTTTCTTTATCGGATAAGTATTTTTCTAATTTTGGTGCATTAATTACAAAATCTTTTTTTGAATCAACTTTATCATCCAAAATTCTTAATGGATTGATTTCGATTCTTTCAATTGAATCTTGTGTTAATTCAGATTTATATTTTCTAAAATATTCTTTTAAAACTTCTACTCATTTTTTTCTTGATTCAAAAGAACCTAAATTATTGATTTTAAGTTTAAAAGATTTAATGTTTAATTTATTTAAAATTTGATAAGCAAAAGAAATACATTCAACTGTATCTAAATAAGAACTTGTTTTTAAATATTCGATACCAAATTGATTAAATTCTCTATATCTACCACTTTGTGGTCTATCGTATCTAAAAACATTCATTATGTAAAATAATTTTTCTACATAATTTTGATTACCATACATTTTATTTTCAACATAAGCTCTAATTACACCAGCAGTACCTTCTGGTCTTAAAGCTAATCTTCTACCTGATTTATCTGTAAAATCATAAATTTCTTTTTTAATAACATCTGTTGATTCACCGATGTTTTTTATAAATAATTCTAATTGTTCAAATGTTGGTGTATTAATTTGTTTAAAGTTATAAAGTTTAGCAACTGATTTTAAACAATCACAAACGTAATTATAATCATTTATATTTTCACCAAATCAATCACATGTACCACGTGGTTTTTGAAACATAATAAACTCCTATTTTTTTAAATTTTAATGATTTCTTTTAAATTATTAGTTGATTTTAATTTTAAGATTCAATTATTAATTTTATCTTCTTTATCTGTAAATAATGTTACATTAATTTCACAAATTTCATCAATAGGTTTTGAAATTGTTAAACTGTGTATAGCCATGCCAAGTTTATTAACTCAATAACTAACTTCATTACCTGCATTTTCAGACCATTGATATTTAAATTTAATTGAACACATAAATCTTTTTCTTTGATTAATAACATCTCTTTCATTTCATGTTAAATGAATCATTTTATATTTTCTATTTAATTTTAAAATATTTTCACAAGTAACATTATGAACAATTAATTTATCATTAGCTAAAAATCCAACTATTTCTGTACCTAAACATTTATTACAGCATGTAGAAAATTCTAAATCACTTAATTCAATTGGTGTTTCTGTTGATAAAAAATTATCAGTTAAAATTTTCTTAGAAAAAAATAATGATAGTTTCTTTTTGGATTTTGTTCTTTCTGTTTTGTAAATTGAAAATAATTTATAAAACAATGATAATGGAAAATAAGACTTAGAAATTTCACTAAAAAATGTATCTACATTGTCATATTTGTATTCTTTTGTAATAATTTCTTTTGTTTTATCTTTACCTAATCATTTGCCTTTAAGTTCTTTTTCAATATTTTTATAAAACTCTTCAATATTTTGAATATTTAAATTATCTTTAGATCTTATGTATTCTAAAATGTATTTTTTTGTATTATTATCATTTGAATAAGAAATTCATTTTTTACTAATTGTTTCAACTTTATCTGTGTAATTAATGAAGATTGTATCATTTTTGTTGATAACTTTATCAAATGGTGATTCAACACCATTTACACAAACATTTGAAATATATTTAAATTTGTCATTATTAAATCTAAAAGCTATATCAATTACTCTAACGCTTTGATTAACAATAATTGAGTCAAATCTTTCTTCATCAGCTACATAAACATCAAAAATTTCTTCATTGTTAATTAATACTTTTCTTTCAAATTCATTATTACTTACAGCTTCTGTGTAATTTAAGAATTTAGTAACAAAATCTGTTGAGTTTTTATTATCTACATTTTCTTTGTATTTTCAATGAGCAGCTGCTCCAAATTTTGAAATTTCATCCATTTTTTTAGTTCTAATTTGTACTTCGAAATTAGCACCACCAACCATAAGTGTTGTATGGATTGATTGATATAAATTTCTTTTTGGATTCGCAATAAAATCATTAAATGTTTTTTTAAGAACTTTAAAGTTTGTGTGAATTAATCCCAAAATTTTATAACATTCTAAAACGTCATTAGTCACTATTCTGATTGCATATAAATCATGAATAGATTCTAAAGTAAAGTTATTCTTTTTAATTTTTTGAGCTGTTGAATAAATTCCTTTTACTCTTTCAGAAATTTCAAATTCAATACCGAATGATGATAATAAATTTTCAATTTTTTCTTTTGATTTTTTAAAAGAATTTATGTGTTTTTTAATAAAGTTATCAATTTTAGATTTTGTATGTTCATATTCTTTATTTTCTAAAACTTTAAATGATAAATCTAATAAGTTTGTTTTAACTCTATACATCCCTATTCTACCAGCAAGGTTAGCATATAAGTTAATTGTTTCTCTAGCAATTCTTTCTTGTTTTTGAGGTGGTAAAAATTGAATAGTTGAAATATTGTGAGATCTATCTGCTAATTTTACAACAGCAACTCTAATATCTTTTGCCATTGAAAAGAAAATTCTAATAAAGTAATCAACATCTGAGTCGGATTCATTTTTAATTTGATTATCTGATACCTTCTCTTCTTTTCTTTTTTTAGCAATTGTGTCTGATACTTTTGAAAGAATATCAACAATATAAGCTATTTCTTCACCAAATTCTTTTTTAATATCTTCTTTAGTAACATCTGTATCTTCAATTAAATCATGTAAAAGACCTGAAATTATTGATGTTGTATCCATTTCTCAATCAACTAAAATTGATGCAGTTTCTATCGGATGAACTACATAAGGTTCACCTGATTTTCTAAATTGTCCATCATGATACTTAATAGCAAAATCAATTCCAGTTTCAATTCTTTTAATATCTTCTTTACTGAAATTGTTTATTTTTAATTTATCAATTAGTTTTTTTCTTGATTCTTTAATTATTAATTCGTTATTCATATTTCTCATTAAATTCTTATAGGAAGTATTAATTGTTCAAATTCTTGATCTTTGATATCTCTTAAAATAATCGGTTTGCTGTTTGATGTTATTGAAATTTCAATGTCATCATTATCAAAGTTTTTAAATAAATGTAATAAGAATAATCCATTAATTTTGATAATTATTTTTTCGCCTTCAAATTCTTGTAATTCAACACTTTCTTTACAATAACCTAATTCAAAAGATTTTGCTTCAATTTCGATAGTGTTTGGATTTATTTCCATTTTGATACTATGTGTTTTTTCTGTACTTACAATAGATACAGCTTTATCGATTGCAGAAGTAAGATTTTGTTTGTTAACTTTAAATTTAGTATTAGATGGTAATTTAAATACATCAATAACATTAGGGAAATTTCCATCCATTAATTTCAAATTAATTATTTTATTATTCGTGTTAATAAAAATATCTCTGTTTGTTTTATAAAAACATATTTCATCTTTATTATCTGAATCTTCAAAAATAATACTTGAAATTTTTTCTAATGTTTTTGCGTTAATTGTGAAATTAAATTCATCTTTTGAAATTTGATCTGAACTATATTCATATTTACAAACTCTAAATGAATCAGTAGAAGTACAAATTAATTTATTATCTTTTTTGTCATAAACAAAATTAATACCAGAAATTAATTTATTAGGTTCATTAGTGTTAGCTAATGGTATCGTTTTAGCTAATATTCTTTTAAAAACTTCAGAATTAATTTTTATTTCATTGTAATCATTTAAATCAAAATTAATTCTTGGGAATGTATCGAAATCTAATGAATTTAATTCACATTCAAAATTATTTGTTTTGATAATTAAATTATTATCTACATTTTTAATAATATTAATATCACTATCTTTAATTTTAGAAATGATATTTAATAAGATTTTACCTTTTATTAAGATTTGAAATTCTTCATCTAATTCATATTCATTGTTTAAAACAAATTTAGCATTTGAATTATTGCTAACACAAATAAATTCAATTTTATTTTTTAAGAATTTTATAAGAACACAATTCATTATTGGATTAATAATATTTTCTACAATAATTTGATTGCAATATTTTAAATATTTCAAAAACAGATTTTTATTAATTTTTACTTTCATTGAATCACCTTTAATATAATAT
>CAMWRJ010000023.1 GCA_947176635.1 uncultured Mycoplasmataceae bacterium | reverse complement strand
GATTTTATTTTAATTGATGAAAAAAACAAAACTTATATAATTTATGAAGCTAAAGGTAGAAATTCACAAACTAATATTGATAATCAAATAGAATACAAAATGAAAGCAATGAAATATTCTACATTTAATGAAATTACTGATTCGCAAAATAGATATAAACCTAAAAATGATAATTATTTCTTTAAAGTAAGTAATAATAAAGAAAATTTAGAATTTAGTAATGGTAAAGATGTATTAACATTTACAAATATGAAAAAAATAATTAAATCATCTTAATTTAGTTTTAAGTTTAAAAGATACTAATGATTTGAAAGTAAAGAGGTAAAATTGCCTCTTTTTTTCATAAATATAAATTTTTAATGGTTAAATAATAAGTATTATTTAACTTAAATTATTTTAAATAATCTATTTCTATTTAGGAGTTTCCATTTAATTAGTTAATTATGAAAAATAAAACAAAAATTATTCTAGCATCAACGTTAGCGCCAATTCCATTAGTATCAATTGCAACTGCATCTATTTATATTTCCATACATGATAGTAAAGTTAAATATTTCAATACGTTATTAAACAGTAAATATGTACCTGAAAATTTAAATAATCAAATGTACATAGATGTACAAAAATATTCTGATGAATTAATAACGCCTTTTAAATATTATGATTTCCTTAAAGTTAGTGCTGATTTAGGAACATATAATTCAAAAGAATGATTTGATAGTTTATCATTAAGTGATTGAAATTATAAAAATCCAGGCGATAAAATTCCAGAAAATTTATATTGTAATTCAGAAAAACAAGCTTTAGCTTTATATTCTATGGAATGAGGGGATTTTTGAAATGTTCCTTTACATAATCAAAAAGAACCAACAAATACAATAATTGAAAGTTCACTATTCTTTCCAAATGAAAAATTGGAAGTTAAAGGTGAAGATTATAAATATATTCAACAAGCATTACAAAAAGGTTGTTTAAAAGAAAACACTATTGCTTATCATGGTGTTGAATTTATGGAAAATGAATTTTATGAACAATTAAAACCATACATTAAAGAAAATAATGGAAATTATGATTATACTGAATGTGTTGGTAAAGAAATTACATCATATGGTTTTATTTCAACAGCTTTAAATATAACTGAACCAAGAGGTTTTGCAGATGGAGCGGACTGAACTGATAATAATACTTTAAAACCACCATTAAAATCTCCATTTTATTTTAAAATTTTTATACCAAAAAATATTAAAGGTGTAGGATATGTATCATATTTTGAATTTATGGATGGTGTGCAAAATTATGAAGATCAAATAATGATTAACAAAGATTCTAAATTCAAAATAATTGATTATTATAATGATGATGGAATCAATTGTTTCGATTTAGTTTTATTAGAAACAAAAATAGTACAAAACTAGAAATGATAAGGATTAGAAAATGAAAAATAAATATTTAAAATTAATTTTAATATTGGCAATATTAACAACGATTGCATTTGGAATATCATTAATATTTTTTATAATATGTTTTATTCCGCCATTGTTAAGACATAATACTTATTATTTAACATATATAAAACCATTATTTTATACTTTTCTAGGAATAGGATTTGCTCTTAATATAGCTACCGGTGTTACAATATTAGCTATAAACTTTAATTATTGAGATAAAACAAATCGCACAATTTGAGGAATACTTATTTTATTAATCTTATTCTTTATAGGTAGCTTTATATTCTATTTTAAATCTTTAAAATTAATTCAAAACACTAATAATATTAATAATAACTTAGAGAATTAATATTCTTACACAACAAAAATATGGATACATCCTATTTTGGGAGTATCCATATTTTTATTATCTAATTGCTATTTCCATAGCTGGATTTGATTTTCTTAAATTTCAATAAATAGTTGCTGTAATGATTGAAACAATTAATAATAAAACTCCAATTGTAATTGGTATAGTTCATAAAGGTATAATTGGATTAATAATTATATTAAATGAACTAAATGCAAATACTTTTAATGCTGATATAACAGCTAATGAAAAACAATATCCTAAAATAATTGCTAATCCAATAACTACAAATTGAATTGTAGACAATGTAATTGTATTTGATCAATTGCTAAATCCTAACACTTTTAATAAGGCCACTAAACGTTTAGATTCCACAACTATCATATATGACATTAAAATAATGATAATTAATACTGATGGTAATAGTGATAGCATACAAATAGTATTAATATTACTTAATGTTGAATCCATTACAGAACCAATTAAACTAGATGCTAAAGTAACATCAATTGAAGATAAAGCGCTACTAAAATATTTATCTGTACCAAATAAATTTTTATAATCATCACAGAATTTCAATATAGTTGGACCATTTTTACCAGAATTTTCATCAACAATTGAACATTTTAAAATTTTATTAATTTCTGAAAAATTCTTATAAAGTTGACCATAATTATCACCTCTATCACTACTTGGTAATGTACCAGAAATTGGTGATAATCCACTAGGTGAATATAAAGTTGCAAAATTTGATAATAATTTTGGGAAATCTTGTTTACTAAACACACCATTAAATGGAATATAATTATCAATTTCTTCTTGATTTATTCATTTATAATCATAATTTTTTCCAGTTAAATCGTATTCATTAGCAAGTTCTGGCTTCTTAAATCCTAAAATTTTATTTGCTATTTCTTGAGTTGTATAATATTGTTCTTCAGATTTTGATGTAGTTACACCCATAATTTTAAATTTATATGATTTATTCTGAACTTGATTAAATTTATCAATAAATCTAGAATAAGTGTTTTCTGGTTGAAGTTCAATTATATCATTTACATACAATTTATATTTTTTAGATACAACTTCATTAATAATTAATGGATAAATAATTTCATCTGTAGAAGTTGATTCTTCTTGATATTCTTGTAAATATTTTTTCAAATCTAATCCATTATATTCATCTCATAATACAACTTGATCAGAATATGGCTTAATTCCATAAATTTTTATAGAATTATTTTCCCCATCTTTATTTTTAAATTTAGTGAATCCTCTTATATATGTATATGTTTCATCTAATTCAGGAATAACAGGAACTACATTTAAACCTAACATGAAATTTTGATCAATTTGATCTACATTATCAATATTAAATTCTTTTTGCACAATATTTATATATTCTGAATTTTGTATTAAAGAAATTAATCTAGTAATAAAATAAACTGTACTTTGTGTCATTGTAAAATTTGGTAAACCAGTTGATAATAATTGATCATTACTTTTTCATCTATAATGATTATCTTCTTTTACATATTTATAAATTCAATTATCTTGATTTCAATCATCTGGATTTTTTGAATTATTTAAATCTTCTTTTAAAGAAAAACCTTCAGATTTATTTGATAATCACATATTTCTATCAGGATTATTTAAATCGTTTTGAATTGAATAAACATAAGCAAAAGCATAATTTAATTGTGTTTGGAATTTTTCAGTAATTGAGTTAATAATACTATTTGGAATAATTTTTTTAGCTCATTCTCATGGATTAATATAGTTACCCATAAAATTGATTCCAAAATCCATTGTTGCCATATTAACAACTCTATTTCTAAAGAATAATAAGTTACCTTGAATATCTGAAATTAAAGATGCTGAAGGTAAGAATAAATTATCATAAACAATTGATTTATCAGTATCTGGAATATTATAAGTTAAGTCATCTTTATATTCTGAATTATAAAAACCATCTGATGAATTTAAATTATATAATGGAGTTAATCCTTGTTGTCTACTTCCTACTAAATTATAAGGAATATTATAATACATTCCACCTTGTTCAGTTGGTGAATATAAATCTATTGCATAATTATATTTCTTATTTTGTACAGTTTTTTGAACTGCTGTATTAAATGTATCAATTGTTGTTGCTGAAATTGCAGTTAATGACACAAAAGAAGTCATCATTAATAACAATAAAATAAACCTTGATAGATTACCGAGCATATATGTCATTCTAAAGGAAGCTAATGGTTTTAATTTAGAGAATGATTTATGTGCTGTTTGAATTAATCTATTATATTTAAATTCTAGTTTTGAAACTAATAATGTAGATACATTTTTATTTAATACTGTAAATACTACAATTACTTGTACTATAAAAATCACTAATGTCATGACAACAAATGTAAATAATAAATATCAGAATGAAAAACTAAATCTAATATATTCTAAAATTCAATAATCTTGAATTGAATTAGAAATAAATGGATAAATAAAGAATGATAATGAATATCCAATAATAGAAGCAATTCCTGATGGAATTAATACAAATGGCATAAATGAAAATAATAATTTTCTTTTACTAATACCATTAGCCATCCCAACTGCAAATGTATTTAAGTTTTGTTTAATAATTGATCTCATTAATATAAACATAAATACAATTGATAATAATACAATGATTGCACCAATAAAGATAGTGATAATTAATACTATTTCTAAAATTGATGATGGGAAATTCATTCTTAAATATAATAGTTGATTAGGTTGTTTTGAATCTGATAATCTATAAGCTAAATTAGCATTATTTACTCTTTGTGTTCATTGATTAATTAAACCTAAATCATAATTATTAGCTATTTGATTTACAGAGTGATTGAAGTTCACAAAGTAATTTGAATTTTCAATTGCATCTTGATTTTCAAAAACTTTATCATAACCTAATTCATTAGTAAATACAACTGGAGAATTATTATTAATTAATAATTGATTATTAGAAGTGATAGGGTAAGCAAATTCTGCTGAAATACCTTTACCTATAATTACAAATTCATCACCACTTATATTAATCTTAAATCTTGATTCTATTTTTGATAATCAATCTAAGAAATCATTATAAAATTCTATTTTCTTTGTATAAGGATTATAAATAAAATGATCTTTATATTTAATAGGATTATCTAATAATTCCTCATTAGAAATTTTATTAATTTTATAAGGTAATTTTATTGCACTTTCAGCAAATGTTGAATCTATAATTTCTTTAGATTTATTTTTTAATTGTGAATAATTTAAACCTAAAACTGACATATATGAAGTTGGTTCATAATATTTAGCATTAAAACCAATATAAATATCTGCAGCACTTCTTCTGTTAAATTCTACATCATACCCAGCACCATTTCAAGCAATTAATACAGCTGTATAAGTAGTTAAGAAATTATATGTAATATTTTTTCATTTTCCAAAATTATTATTAAATAAGTTTAAATCGACAACTTGGTTAATTAATGAATAATATTCATCACTTATTTCTTGATTAGTATTTAATTTTAATTGACTAAATAAATTCATTAAATTAAAAAATAAATTATTACTTAAAAAATAATCTTTTTGGTATTCTTCAACAGTCTGATATCCTGGTGGTACGTTTGTTTCTGTTAATATTACATTTCATTCTCACATTCTAGATGTTATAGTAACATCTATATAATCTTCATCTATTTTGCTTTTAAATAATTCTCTACCATCATAAATAACTAAATTATTAACTTTATTTTCATCAGAATAGTATTTTGATTTTGACATAATAAATGAATTACTATTTGCATCTGTTAATGTAAAATTTGAAGATTTTGTAAAATTCATTTTCATTTCATTAGATAAAAAATAATCTAAATTATAATTCTTATAAAATTCTTTTCTAATTTCTGAAGAAACTGAATTAGAAACTAATAGATTTTCAAAAAATTCATTTGCTTTGTTTGAAACACTATTAAAAAAATTATTAACAATTAAATTAATTCTATTTGTGTTCACAATAGATTTATTTGGATCTGTATAATTTCGATAATCAGATGCTCATTTTTTTATTTCTAATAGTGATAAATTATCATTTGAGGGAAGTACTGTTATAAATGGTATTATTGGAATATCAAAAGTTCCAGAAAAATATTTTTTATCATTTTCACTAAAAATATTATCTTTTTCTAAATAATATTTATTTTCAGGATTCAAATAAATGTCACCAAAAAATTGACTTAATCCAGTTGAATTTTCTGAATTAATTTCATAATTCAATTTAAACGTTTTAGTGTCTTGCATAAAATTATTTTTTATATTATCAACTAAAAGATTTAAAAATCTATAATATTCTGGTGAATAATAGTTATTAATTAATGTATTAGCAGAATCTCAAAAATAATTTCTTATAAAATCGTTAAATTGATTAGAATCTAAAAAAGGGATAGTGCTTGAAAGTTGTTTTCAATTATTACTAAAAACATTTTCATAATTTTTAGACATTATAACATCAGAATTTATTTGTTGCATTTCTGCTTTATATTTAGACATTTCATTTTCGCCTAAAAAACTTATATTAGTTCCAACTATAAAAGAATATAACGAATCAAAAATACCATGATTAAATGAAATATTAGTATTAATTTCAGAATCAAAATTTTCAGGTTTAATAATTCCAAAAGAATTTGTTTTAATGTTGTTATTTTCATCAATGAATAATGATCAAGGATTAAATGAATAAATATTTTCATTAAATAGAATTTCATATTTACTAGATTCTACTTCACTAGGAGATGGAGGCAAAATATTAGTATATAAACTAAATACATCTGATAATTGATTTTTATATTTATCTGGAGTGTTTTGAACGACTATGGGTAAAGAATCATCATCTTTATTAAAAATAATATTTTTTCATTCTTGAGATAATTTACCAGTTGTATAAGAATTATTTAAATATGTTTTAAAAAAACCATATGCTTCATATTGTTTTCCATTAACCATTAAATCTGTTGACATTAATAATGGATTATATATTTTTACAAGATTATCAGATGCTTGTTCTAATGTTAAATCCTCAATTGAAGTTATTAATTTTTCAGAGTCTTTTACTATATTATAAGTTGCAAAATTTTCTAATTCTCTATTTTCAACACTGAACCCTGTTGCATTAGATTCCGTATAAACTTTTTTCATAGAATTGCATAATGAAAAATTTCCCAATGATATTGAACTAATTACAACTGTTGCTATTGTAGTTAACACTGTAAATTGAGCTACTAATATTTTGGAATTTCATAATGACTTTAAGGAATTTTTAAGTAAAAGTCTGAAATTTTTCATAGTGTTTTTAATTATATATTTATTAATTATTATTTTTGCAAAAAAAAAAAAAA
>CAMWRJ010000022.1 GCA_947176635.1 uncultured Mycoplasmataceae bacterium | reverse complement strand
GAATAATTTTAGGAACACTTGGTTTAGTAACGATTACAATAGCTACACCATTAATGGTTACATCATGTAATGATAACAACAATAATCCATCAGGTAACACAACTAATCCAATTAAACCGGTTGAAGTTCCTTCAACTGATAATATAACTACATTTGCAGACGCTTTAGAATTTACAAAACAATTCTTTGCAAAAAACTATACATTTGATATGTTTAAGAATGATTTAAAAAATATGGAAGAAGAACAAAATAAATTAATGAATACAGGTATGCCTTCTGGATTTACAATGAATTTTAGTTTGAGTGCTTCATTAGACACTAACAAAAAATTAAATTTATCTTCTACAATTGTTCAAAAATCAGAACAAAATAGTTCAAATAATGCAACTATAAAATCCAATAAATTTAATTTCAAAATTGTTCCAATTTTAGTAAAACAATCAGATGGTTCAGTAATAGCTAAAATGGGTTTGGATGGGAATTGAATGGGTATTTTTCAAGGTGATCAAATGCAATATAATAGTTTAGAAGAATTAAAACAGAAAGAACCTAATTGGGAAAATCAAACTGTTTCTCAATTTATTAGAGATTTTAATGGACAAAAATCAGAACAATGAGTAATAGAAGATACATTAGTCGATAATTCAAAATTAATAACTACAGATCAAGGGTGATTGAATTGTCAAAGTATAAAATTAGTATTTAATAATATTGAAAATCAAGGAGAATAAATATGAACAAAATTTATATTAAAGGTTTTATAGCTAATGATTTAAAATTAACTACTACACAAAATAAAAAATCAATTTTGAAATTTTCAATAGGTTATAAAGGATACAATTCTGAATATGAGACTATGTTTTATAATTGCATAGCTTTTGATAAAAAAGCAGAATTCATTTATAACTTTTTTGAAAAAGGCAATAAAGTTTTAATAACAGGAAAGTTAATTTCTAAAATAATAAAAAATGAAAATGGATCTAAAAATTATAATTCTATTTTCATTGATGAAATTGATAAGATTGGAAACTTTATGAAAAAACCTGAATTGGAAATTAATTCAGAAAAAGTTTTAGCTGAATTTAATAATAGTGATTCAATAATAACATCTGAAATTATTGATGAAATTGAATAAAATTATATATAATCAAAGTGTAAAGAATTTTTCTTTATTCTAGACTTATGTCTCAATTCTATCAGCTACCGGTAAAGGGGTGGGTTAAAAATAACTTTATATGTGTTAGTTTGGTTATTAATACTTTAATCGATAGAAAAAGTATTTTAAAATTAGCTTATTTAGAAAACAAGCTAATTTTTTTATATAATTAAACCTGTTGAATCCAAAAAACATTTTTATATGCATATCCCAAATGTATGCTTTTGAGTTAATGGCCTGACACATTTCAAAAGCATACTAATATTAGTAAGTTAGGTATGATTAAGTTCATATAGCTAATATTGGGGAAGGGAAAAAATAATGTGATTATTTTTTCTAAAACAACTTATTCATTTACGTAAAAAAAGATATCAATATGGAAATTTTAAAAATTTTAAAATTATTTTACCACTTGATATCATTAATCATTATCTATATAAGTTTATTATAACATAAGATAATGATTACGTAAATGAAAAAGTTTTTATCCTAGAACACTAATTTTAGTGATTCTAGGTTTTTTTATTGTATTTGATATAATTATAAATACATAACTCATTTAAAAAAATTTACAATTAGAACAACACACCATATATCATAAGATGTATGGTTTTTGTGTTTTATATGAAAAAGATATTCAAATATTTAATTCAATTATTAACAGTTTCAACAGTAGCTGGAATTTCATCATTATTAATAACAAATATAAATAATTCTAATTCAATAAAAAATATCGATACTCAAAATATAACAAAAGAAACAAATGATATAAAAATGAATAGTAGAAATACAAGTAATTTTGGAAGTAGTGAAATAAAAATTAATAAAAATAAATTCGGAAATAGAGATTATGAATATAGTAATAATGGGGATACAAATTATGATTGATTTTCAAGAACATTAGATACATATTTAAATAGTATTAATGAAAAAATTAATTCTTTAATTTTTGAATCAACTAAAAAATATATTCCATTTAATACTGATAATATTTTATTATTAAGTGAATTAAATAAAACCACTGACTGATTAAAAATTAGTTTTATGCCTCATTTTAGACAGGGGTTCAAAGATGATTGATATGAATATATACCTAAATCAGGTAAGCATGAATGAGCTATAAATCATGGTACCCCTGTGTCTACTTGAACAGAATCTGTTGATGGCCCTTTAGAATTTTCAGACAGGCAAACGATCGAATTTACTAACACTAAACTTAATAATAGTTTTGGCTCCAAACTAAATGTACTTGGAAATGGTATTCTAACATATAACTTAGGTAATTATTATCCAATGATATTTGATAAAAAACCATATAATGGTTATAGTAATTTCATATATAATTATTTCTTCGATTACAGGATATCATGATTTGGTGCACTATGAAATCCAGTTCAAGCTAGTTTTCCGAGTTCATTTTATTTTGATATTTTTTTGGAAAAAATAGAATTAGTAAATAATAAAATAAATATTAAATTAAATTATAAGAATTTAGATACACAAAGTTGAAAAGCTAATGGGAAATGAAAATATTATTTAACAAATAATCAAAATAAGCAAATGCATGGTAATATAGATAGATTACCAAAAAATATTAAGTTAAATTTTTATGATCATCAAGTTAATATAAAACTACCATTTAATTTGCAAACAATAACTAGAAATATTAGAAATTATTTAAATAAAACTATATTTTTAAATACATGGACCGATGATTTTACTAATATAGCTAATGAAATGATAGAAGAAATAAAATCCACTTATATACCTGCATATTTATGAGATGCAATCAAAATTAATTATCAACCTGATTTAAGAAAAAGTTTAATAAATTGAACTATTTCATACACAACATTAGATAATATAGAAACAAAGCAAACGCAATCAACAAAAATCTCTTTACCTGACAGAACAAATTTAGCTAATGTATATAGTGAATTACTAAATTATATTCAAACTCCAATTCAATTGTATTCAAATTCATCAAGCAAATTCGATGATAATAATATTCCTACATATATAAACAAAAAATTTGATGAAGAATTATTAAAACCCAATCCTGATTTACCGTCAAGCTATGGTTATGTTTTAAGTAAAGTTCTACCAGATGATGTAAAGTTAGGTAGTACAAAAAACTATTATAAAGGTAATGAAGTTGATAATAATATTGACTGATCAAATGAAAATAGAATAATGACTAATAAACAAATATTATTGAATTATATATCAATGGTAATGAATAATTTCTGAAACAAATATGGAAGTAATTTTGAAGGTTCTAATCCACAAGCTTCTATTAGTTTTGAAACAGATCAAGTAAGTAAACAAAACTTTATAAATATTAAATTTACATTTGACAACATTCCAAATGAACTTGTTTTAAATAATCAACCATCACCTTGATTTTTTAAAATTCCAGTTCAAACAATCACAACTTCATTTGCAAGAAGTGCAAATATAGAAGATAGATTAATTTTGACTGGTAGTGATGTACCTTTTTTATCGGGAGATAAGGTTTTTGTAAAGAAGCAAACAGACCAAACTCCAGCTACGACAAATGATGGTTTTAGAATAGTGCCATCAGATGGTAATAAAAACGGTGGAACAAAATTATTTTTTAGTAGCGTTGATTTAACATTTAATGTTAATGAAACACAAAATGAAATCATTAAAGTAAATGGTATAGAAATACCTGTTTTAAATTTAGTAGCACATACAACATTATCTAATCCAATTGATAATCGTGGTGAAAATGATGATAATACTGGATTTCAAAAATATTTAATACAAATATTTGACTCAGGAACTGAAGTATATAATGTTACTATTTATATTGGAAATTCATCAACACCGCTAGATATTGCCTTTTACGCATGAGACCCAAATAATAATCCAGATCAGAAAAATTTAATTACTCAAAAATTTCCTGATGGTTCTGATAACCCAAATTATATTCCGGAATTAGATCCTAAAACAGGAACGATTCAGGAACTATTGTGAGTAAATCAAAAACCTGATGTAGCTATGTGGCCTGATCCATATGATAAAAATGGTAAACCTACAGGGAATATGGAAAATGGATGAATAGCTGATGGTTTTATAGCTTCAGGAACTGTAATTAATAAAGGTATAAAAACAATTTTTGATAATGAAACAGGAAAAACATTTAGAACAGGTTTATCATTTGATGCTACAAATGGATTTCAAAAATCTAATAATCCTACATCTAATCCAAATTTATTAAATGTAGGTGTAACAACTCAAATAGAACCCAGCAATCCTAATCAACCTTATAATTCGTTTTCTGGAATATGAAACTATAGTATTAAATCTAGATTTCCAAATCAAGCACCTGATGTTGAACAATTTGGAACCTATGGGCAATATTTTGTAAATGTAGTAGATCAATCATCAATTGATTCTACAGGTGTTGTTTTGAATAAATTTAGTAGCACATTACCTACAAATAATATTGTTGTTCCTTTTTGAGAAAGCTATCATGGATTTAATTTAAAAAATTATTTAACAAGCAATTACGGTTTAAAAGAATCAGATATTGAAAAGCTAAGCTATAATGATGTATTAGGTTATTGGAATGAGTATTGTTTTAGTGGATTTAATCTAAATTTAAATCAAAATACAAACATAAATTTAGCTAATTTAAATTTAAATCCAATTAAGCTTAATTCAAATGATAAAGAAGAATTAAGAAATGAAATAATAAATAATATCAAATTTCAATTGAATGAGTGAAATATAGTTTATAAAGATCAATATGATATAGCAATAAATGAATCTGATTTAAATAAATTAATAGAATCGTATAATGAATTAAAAAAAGAAACAATTAAAATAAGAATTATAGCTAATCCTAATCAATCGTTAGTTGTTGGCGAAAAAACTATCTTAGCTACAAATGATCCTAATTTTTTAGATTTAGCTAAAATCAAAATTCCAAATATTTTAATCAACCAACCTTCACAAAATTCAATAGATATTCAAAATTCTATAATTGAAGAATTAAATGATTTTTTTAAAAACTATAAAGTAAAAGATGAATTTGGAAATACAACTTATGTTGATTTAAAATATAATACTGATTTTGATGTTGATTGATCAAACATAAATAATTTATTAATAAATGATGATAACCCTTCTCGTAAAACATCATTTAAAATAAAATCTGTAGCTAGCTCTAAATATTTATCTGGTGAAACTGATTTTTATGTTTTAAATTCAAAAGATGTAGATGTAAAAACTCTAGTTAATTTTAATAGAATTAAAGTTCAAAATATTGATTTTAACATAGCTAATAAAGATACTAATCAAGCTAAAATAGTAATTTCAAATTACATTTTTGCTGCAATTAGAAATGCATTCACTCAATATTTTGAGAATTTAAATAATTCAGGTGTTGAACATAAAGATAAATTTATGTATGAATGAAATGAGAATATTTATTCATATACAGAAATAGTCTATCCAAGTGGATGAGGAGATTTATGATATATACCAGATTACGAAAATTACTTAAATGAATTGGTTAAAAATATTGCTGCAGATAGCTTTGCCAATAATGTTATTCTGACAATTCAAGGAAACACAAATTCATTATTAGCTAAAGGAGCTAGTATATTTAAAATCACAAATTCTAGAGTCAATGATTCTAAACCAAATGTACCAAATATGCCTGACATTCCAAGCGATTTGATCCCTGATCTTAATCCACCAGAAAATTATTTATGATTATTAGGTATTTTCATTCCATTAGCTATATTAATTAGTTTAGCTACATATCTAATAATTCATAGAATTAAAACAAAAAAATTAAATTAGAAAGATTAAAATATGAAAAAAGAAATTGAAAAACTGAATAAAGTTATTAAATATTTAGGTGAAAAAATTGAAAAAGCTAAATTAATTGATATTTTAATAAAAGACAAAAATAAAGAATCATTAATAATTAGTGTTGATTGTTATAAAAGAGCTTTGTTCTTTTTAGAAAAAGCAGTTTTATATGAAGCAAAAAATGGTGCTGAATTAAAATGTGATACAAAAGCAATTAATGAAATTGAGAAAGACATCGAAAAACTTAATCAAAAAGCTAAAGAATTATTTGAATAAATATTTCTAAATTTGATTAACCAACAAAAAAACATAACCCTTTAGGAAAATAAGGATTATGTTTTTTATTTTAATAATTGAATAATTTCATCAGAAATACTTCTGATTAATTCTTTTTGAGTTTCGACAGCTTTTGCTTTTGATTTAGATAATATTAATGGTAAATGATCACGAGCAACTGCTGATTTATATTGTGTTGAAAAAGGAATTCTCGTGTTCAGTAATTTAATTTTATTATTTCATTTTGATTCATGAGCTACTAATGTGTTTTTTACATAATCTAATAATCTAATATCTAAATTTACTCTTTCTTTTACTTTAACAGGTAATAAAGTAATAAAAGGATTGTTTTTTATATTGTTATCTCTAAATTCATCGATGACTCTCATAAAACCTTCAACATTTTGCATTTCTAATTCAAATGGAGAAATGATTAAATCTGCTAGTGAATAGACTATCTTATTTAAAGTTGAAATTGCTGGTTGTGTATCAATAAAAACATAATCAAATTTTGTTTTTAAAAAGTTAATAGTCTCTAATAAATGATTTCTTAAAATTGAATTTTTAGTAACTTGAACATCAAATTCTTGTAAAGCTATTTCAGCAGGAACAATATATAGGTTTTTTAATGTCCCTTCTTTATAATTAATAATTTCATTTGTTGCTACATCTTTTAGTTCTTTTTGTCCATTTATAAAAGACAAAATAGAATTATTTGTGTAATTTTTTGGATCTTGTCCAAACATTACTGAAATGCCGCATTGACCATCTAAGTCAATTAAACAAATGTTTTTATCAGGATTTCTAACAGCGAAATCACAAGCTAAATTTGATGTAATAGTTGTTTTACCGGCTCCACCTTTATTAGTTGAAATTGTAATTATTTTTCCAGACATATTTTATTCTCCTTTTCTTTTTTTATAATCATCTAAACCAATTTTAAATAAGTATTCAATGAAATTTGTTTTTTGTAATGAATCCATTTTACAAACTTTATCAATTTCTTTAATTAAATCTACCGGTAAATAATATTGAACATATTTTTTTTCAATACGTTGTTTTATTTTTAAGTCATCATCGTTAATTGTTGAACTAAAAGATTCATGTTTTTGTGTGTCTGAGATATTTGTTGTATCTACTTGTTCATTATTAGACGTTTCTGTTGTTTGGTTTTCTTGTTCTATTTTAGAATCTTCTGATTTTGTTTTATTATTTTTATTTAAAGCAAAATTAAATAAATCATCTTTAGACATTTTTATTCTCCTAACATTGTAACATACATTGTAATATATAGTATATTATATAGTGTCTTATATATTGTAT
>CAMWRJ010000021.1 GCA_947176635.1 uncultured Mycoplasmataceae bacterium | reverse complement strand
AAAAATTTATATATATATATATATATAATGTTAATCATCTTAAATATTTTTTAAAGGTGGTTAATATAAATGAGCAAAAGATTTTGAATTAATTTAACAATAACTAATGTTGTTGTTTTAGGTGCCGCTGCTGGTGCAGTTGGAGCATATGTTGGATTATCAAATCAATTTCTTGATACTTCAAGAATAACTAATCCAAATAATAGTGTTGGTTATTTAAATTTAAATGAAAACATAATTAATAAAACATATGATGAAAATGCTTTTATTAAAAATGCACAAGAAGTTGCAAATGATGATTCTGTTTTATTTTATTCAATTAGTTGAGTAGCAACGTTACATAAAATGGCTCCAATTGCACATATATTAAAAGTATTAGAACTTAATAACAATAAAAAAATATTTTTATATGTAACAAATAATTTAATTAATAAATATAATTTAGACTTAATTAAACAAAGATATCCATCATTCAATTATAAAGTAATCAATGACCTGTCTAGTAATGGAACTGATTATGCTAATTCTTTTCAAATACCATGTGTTAATGAAATAAAAAATGACATTAAAAACAATAATTTAGAAAATGTAAATAAAAGAATTTATATTCCTGATTATTTTATATTATCTATATTATCGAATTTACCAACTTCAAATTTATCAAGAGCACAAAATTTATATAATAATTATTTTTATTTAGCTAAAACATTTAAAGAAATTAATTTAATTTCTGATGGTACAGCAACAATATTAGCTTTTGGTAATAACTTATATACTTTTTATAAAAATAATGATGAATTAAATTTTGATAGAACACAAAATAAATTTGTTAATGCTATTACATTACAAAAAGAATTAAATAATTATGATGAAATATCGTTTACAACATGAATTAAAAAAGACAAGAAAAATGCAATGTTGTATTTAACAACACTATTATCATCAGGAATGACACAAGAACAAGGTTTATCAAAAATTAATTTGTATATGCCATATACTGGAATGTTAAGAGATTATAATAATACAACTAGTAAAAAACTAGATAAAAATATTGAATATAATGAATATTTCAATCCACTTGATTTTAGTGGTTTAAATATTATAGACTTAATTGATAATTTAAATAAAACTAGTTTTGATTTATTATGAAACACATTTAAATTACCATTGGTTAATGATTTAGAAAAGAATTTTAATAATCACAAAAATTTAGTTTATGGTGGAGCTTTATTAAGTGATGATAACATAATCACAAATGAAGCAAATAAAATCTTAAAAATATTAGAATCTCAAAATGATCTTACAAATGTAAAACTTTGATTTAAACCACATCCAAGAGAAAATGATGATAATCTTAGCAAATTAATTAATAAAGTAAATGAAATTTCAAAAAATAAAAATTCTCAAACAATTGATTATACTAATAAAATAGATTTTTTAAATAAATCAATACCATTTGAATTTTTATTAATGACTTCTGCTTTTAAAAATGATTCAACACAAAATAGAACAGTAGAAATTTATACAACTTATTCAACATTATATTTCACTATAATTGCAAGTAAAAAGAAAGACTTAATTAAAAAAATCTTATTAACTAAAACACAAAAAGATGAAATTGTTTTTGAATATGGTACACCAACTCCATCTAATAATACAACTCCAAATTCATCACAATCTATTTGTTTTAATGAAGATATTTTTTGAATTATTTAATTTGATTAAAATAAAAAATAATGCAGTTTAAATTTGCATTATTTTTTGTTCTTATTAATTAAAACATACCTTTAAATGGGTTTTGCCCTTTTTGTAACATTTTACCCATTTCATGCATTTTATCTCTTGATTCTTCTCATCTTTTTAATAATTTATTTAATTCGTCCATTGATTTACCAGCACCTTTAACAACTCTAACTTTGCGATTAGGTTGTTTTTTAAATAGTCTTGGATCTCTTCTTTCTTTTAATGTCATAGAAGATAATAAAACTTTTCAACTATCCATTTTTTCTTGTGCTTCTTGAATTTGAGATTCATTGATTTTTTGACCTGGTAGCATTCCTACTAATGAACTCATTGAACCCATTTTAGCCATTCTTTCAATATTTTTCATTAAGTCTTCTAAATCAAATTTGCCAGTAAACATTCTTTGCATTGTTCCACGCATTTGTTTTTCATCAGCTTCATCTAATGATTTTTCAGCTAATGTTAAAATATCACCTAATCCTAAAATTCTGTCTGCCATTCTTTCAGGATAAAATAAATCTAATGAACCTAATTTTTCGCCACTACCTGTAAATTTAATTGGTGTATTTAAAATAGATGTTAAAGATAAAGCAGCACCTGCTTTTGCATCTGAATCTAACTTAGTAATAATTAATCCTGTTAGTTTAAGTCATTCATTAAATTCTTTAGCTACATTTACAATATCTTGACCAGACATACCATCTACAACTAATAAAATTTCATCTGGTTGAAATTCTTTTTTTAAATCTAATAGTTCTTGCATTAGTTCTTCATTAGTTTGTAAACGTCCAGCAGTATCTAAAACAATTAAATCGTTATTTTGTTCATCTGCTTTTTCTAATGCTTCTTCAACTGTTTTTCTTGGATCTTGTGTTCCATGTTCATAAAAATCAATATGTAAATCAGATGCTATTTTTCTCAATTGTTCAATAGCAGCTGCACGATAAATATCAACTCCTACTAACATTGGTTTTTTAGCATTTTTATTTTTATAAAAATTTGCTATTTTCCCACATGTTGTTGTTTTACCTGAACCTTGTAAACCTACTAACATAATTCTAACTTGTTTTTTATTAATGTTAATATGTTGTGCATTTTGTCCTAAAATTCTAATTAATTCTTCTTTAATGATATTTAAAACAAAATCACTAGGTTTAATTCTCGGGTCAATCATTTGACCAACAGTTTTTTCTTTAATACTTTTAATGAAATCTTTTACTACAAATAAATTAACGTCAGCATCTAATAAACTAATTCTAATTTCTCTTAATAAATCAGCAATATCTTCTTCTGTAATAGTTGCATTTCTTAATTTTTTTGTCATTCTTTTAGCAACTATATTTGCTATCATTGATTTTAACATTTTAATTCCTCTTATAAGTCTAAATTAAATTCTTGTTTTAATACATTAGCAATTGCATCTGAATCATTATTTCCAATAATTTGTTCTTTTTTAAAATGTTTTTTAACTGATTCATCAGCATTTCCCATGCAGTAACCATGTTTAGAATTTAATAACATTTCTAAATCGTTATCTGAATCACCAAAAGTATAAATATTATTTAAATCTACATTTAATTCTTTTGCTACTTCTAATATTGCATTTCATTTATTAACACCAACTGCATCAGCATCTACAAAAACTTTTGATACTAATGTAATATGAGCTAAATTAACTTGTTCAAAACCTTGTAATTCTTGAAAAATCTTTTTAGATGTTTCTCTTTCTGATTTAACTCCAATATGAACAATTTTTTTATTTGGATCATTTAAAAAGAAATCTACACCTGATAAATCATCAAATTCATTAACTTCAATACCATTAATAAAGTATTCTGGATCTTTTATATCTTTATTTTGATCTATTCCATAATAATATCTTTTTACATCGCCATCGCTATTATATGCAATTAATTGTCTTTTATATTCAATTGCTTTTTCTTTAAAAGCATCTATCACTGATTTTAATAATGATTTGCCAACACATTTAGTTTGTTTTGTTTTAATATTATAGATAAAATTACCATTAACATTAATTACATATGTTTGTAATCCCAATAAATCTATAATATCTTGAACACGTTCATTTAAAGTTCTACCAGTTGCTATACAAACATAATGACCTAATTTAGTAATTTCTTTTAATACTTGTATAGAAGAATTATTTAATTCCTTTTTATTATTTAATAATGTTCCATCTAAATCAAAAACAATCATTTTTTTATTTGAATTCATTTTGTTCTCCTAAATTAAAAAATCTGTTAATAGTTCATATTTATTATCTGTTAATTGATATGTCAATCTATGTTCAAACACAATAATAATTAAATAATCAATACTTACTTTTTTTGCTTTTTCTAATAAAGAATTAACTTCTAATGTAAATGTTTTTTCTTTATCAATATTTTTAATTCTTTTAATATATAAAGTATCACTATCATTCATACTTACAGCATAGTCAAATCATTCTGGATATTTGTTTTCAACTTCTTGATAACCTTTATTTTTGAATAATTTATTAATTTTTTCAAATCATTCATCATCAGTTAATTTAACATCATATTTAGAATGTTGACTATGTAAAATTAATTCTCTTAAATTTTCAATTTCATCAAAGAAATTTATAAATTCAAAATATAAAGCAAATTGATTATAAATATTAAAATTTTTATTAAATACGTCTTGTAATCTTAATGTTTGAGCTAAATTGTTTTCTAATACTTTATCTGATAAGATGCCAGTAGTAGATAAATCATAATAAATATTTTCATATAATTCAATGTTTAAAGATTTAATTATACACAAAATAAATAAATGCACAAAATAAGGTATAAATTTTTGGTCAATTTTAATATTTTTATTTTTACCTATAATTATTTTTAATGATTCAATTAATTTTAATAATTGTTCATTTGATGTAGATAAATCAACAAAACGATATAAACCATTAATAAACAAACTATGATTTCTCATTAAGTTATTACCAGATAATCCTGAAATCAATGTAACTTGATAAATTATAAAATTAATTAATGATTTAATATTTGCACTATTTTTATATTTATCAAAAGAAATAATTTCAGTTTTTAATGGATCTATAATTCCTTTATAAACTATTTTTGCTTTATCATCAGTGATTTTTTCATCAAAAACCAATACACATTGACAATTCATTTTACTTAATACATTTAATAAGTGTAAATGTTCTACATAATTAGGACTATTTACATCTAAATCGGAGTAGAAGAAAATGTATTTTTCTTGAAATCTAAATTTTCTATATTTAGCTTTTTCATTATTTTCATTTTTTGAATAAAAATATTTATCAATAATTTTTTCAAATTCTAAATATAGTAAATTAGTTACATAATCTTTTCTATTTTTTTTAATTGTATTAGCTAATGAAACAAACATTGCAATAATAGATGCAATAATAAATATAATTGAAATTGTTAAAAAAGCAATGAAGAATTTTTCACCTAATGCTCCTGCATTATTTTCTGCACCATTTATAATTTCATTTTGTCTTAATAATAGTGTAGAAAACATTGGTACCCCTAAAGCTACACCAAATGATGAAATCGTTGTTAAAACTGGTCAAATTACATTTTTATTATTCTTAATAATTTCTTCACTGTAATTAACTTTATATCTATATAATTTATCTACTTTTTTCTTAATTTTAGGTGCTAATATTTTTCTTTTATAAAAAGATTCATTATTGTCTTTTAATAATTTATCATCTAAATTATTAAAAATAACATTTCTAATATCTAATGCACAATCATTTGAATTAATTGAACCTAAAGAAGTTCAATTTGGAATTCTGTTGTGATCAACACAAATATTAATAATGCTTGAAACAATTGAATTAGATTTTTCATCTGGAATGGCTGATAAGATAATGAATTCTTTTGAACTACTAGATAATACTTTAATTAACTTATCAATTTGGAATTCTTTTTCTTGTTTAATTGGTTCCATTATATTAAACTCCTTTCTTAAATTTTTAATTCCTCACGTGGATATTTAATTGCATTAGATTTAGTAACTTCTTTTCTGAATGAAAGCATTGTAGTTGAAATTCCTAATTGTCCTACAATCATAACAATAGACATTATAATTACAAAGAATATACCTGGTGTTGTAATATTATTTAATATTTTAGAAGTAACACCAACAGATACTCCTGTTGTAGAAAAAGCAGAAATCCAATCAAATAACATATCAGTAAATGTTATATTTTCTTGTTCTCAAAAACCAAAGAAAATTAATGAACAAAACATTACAATAGAGAAACCAATTGTTAATACAATAAATGCATCAATGATAGTTTCTTTAGAAATTGATCTCTTAAATGCAACTGTCTGCTTTCTTCCAATAATTCTTGAAATAAATACTAAAGAAATAATAGCAATTGTTATACCTCTAATACCACCACCAGTTGAACTATGTGAACAACCAATAAACATTAATACAATTACAACTCATTTACCAGGAACTGATAAATTCGATTGTGATATAGTTGTAAAACCAGCACTACGAACACTAGTTACATTAAATAATAAGTTTGAAAATAAATTCCAATTTCGTTCTACATCAGTATTTCCAAAATAATTTTTCATTATTTCTTTATATTCATCAGGTGGATTAGATAATGTATGATACATACCTGTTTTTAAAGTTAATTCAAAACTAAATAAGAATATAATTCCAAATGCAAAAATTACAAAATAACTAATTAGTGATAATTTAGAAAAAATTGATAATCTGTGTGGTATTTTTTTATAAGAACATTTAATTTTAGTTAAAATGTCATAAATTACAGGATATCCCAATCCCCCAATAATTATTTGAATCATTGTAGCAAATTGTAAAATAGTTCCTGTTCCATTTCTATATGGAGATAATGAAGAACCATCAATAATATCAAAACCTGAATTATTGATTGAAGATACAGAATGGAATAAACCAATTCAAATTGATAAAGGACTATGATAATAATCAACCATTTCTGTTGAATCAACAAATAATGAATTAAACATTTCATTAGTACCATTTGGAACTAATTGTGCTATTTGAGTAGATTTATAAGCAGGTGTTAAAGCAAAATAAATTGAATAAAAAATTCAAAAAACTAATTCAACTGCAAAAATAAAGACTACAGCTCTTCTAACAGTTTTTGTAGTTAACCCAAGTTTAGTATGTCCTCTTTCTGAAAAAATTAATAAACTTTGGCTAAAACCCATATTTAAAGTTTGGTTCTGATCTATATTATGTCTTTTTTTATAAAATTTATTATTAAATATTAAATTTCAAATACATCAATAAATTGTAAATAAACCAAATCCACCAACTTGTATTAAACATAAAATAACTACTTGACCAAATCAAGAATATGTATATGCTGCAATATTGCTAGTTAATCCTGTATCAGTAAAAGCAGAAACCGTGGTAAATAAAATATCTAAGAAAGTATATTTTTCTTTTACTAATGCACCAGTTGCATTATAATTAACTTTTTCATAAGTTGACGAATTTTTTAATGATATTGGTAATGATAATAATATTATTCCTAAAATAATTGCATACAAATAAAAAAGAAAAATTTTTTTAGATGGAGTATCTCCAACAAAAATTTTATGTAGTCAATATTTTATTTTTTGCTTTTTATCTTTAAATACAATCATTATCAATCCTAATATTTTTAAATTACAAAAAAAATATAATAACTCCAAATAAATTAAAGTTATTATATATATTTTACAAAATTATAAAGAATCTAAACCACCAAATTTTTGTGTAGATTTGCTAGCTGATTTAACTTTAGATTTATCTTCTTTTTTAGTTCCCATAACTTTTTTAGCTGCATCAAATTTGTTAGCTAATTTTTCAACTCTACCTCTTAATGTTGTGTTGCTTGTATTTCCAACATAGAATGGGTGGCAACCACTACAAACATCAATAGAAATTTCACTATTTTTTGATGTTGATAAAATTGTGTATGTTGAATTACATGAAGCACAAGTATATTTACAAGGTTTTAAGATATTTTCAGTTTTCATAATTTAGATCTCCTTTAATAATTTTATTAAAATAAAAACCCACAACTTTAGTTGCGGGAATTTACAGTTGTTGCGCGACAATTTCCTATTCTCACATAATGCTACCTTCGGCCTCATTGTGCTTG
>CAMWRJ010000020.1 GCA_947176635.1 uncultured Mycoplasmataceae bacterium | reverse complement strand
GTGTTAAGTAAAAAAACTTAACACTTTTTTAATTAATGTGTATAATTAATATGTTTATACATATCTTATATTATTAAGGAGAATTACATTGGTTAAAATAAGATTACTAAGAATGGGGAGACATAAAGCTCCTACATTCCGTTTAGTTGCTGTTGACTCAAAAGCAAAAGCAAATGGTAGTTATATTGAATTAATTGGTAATTACAACCCTCAAAAAGGTGTTGATTCATTAAATGAATATTCTGCTATTAAATGATTAGCAAATGGTGCTCAACCTACAGATACTGCAAAAAACTTATTACAAAAATCTGGAATTTGAGCTAAATTTACTGAATTAAAAAACAAAAAAGAATTAGCAAAATATTTAGCAGATAATGCTGATAAAAAACCAGTTATTACTCAACAAGAACAACCAAAAAAACAAAAACCTAAAAAAGAACAACCTAAAAAAGAAGAAGTTGTTGTTGAAGAAGTTCCTGTAGTTGAAGAAACTCCAGTTGTTGAAGAAGAAGTTAAAGTTGAAGAAGAACCTGTAGTTGAAGAAGCTCCAGTTGTTGAAGAAGAAATTCTTGAAGACGAAGAAGACGAAGAAGAAGACGAAGAAGACGAAGAAGAAATCGAAGTAGTTGAAGAAGCTCCTGAAATTGCAACTGTTGTTGAAACTCCAGTAGAAACTGTTGAAGAAGAATTAGTATTAACTAAAGCAATTAACAACATCGTTGGTGAAACAGGTATTGTTAATGAAATCATTAGAAAAACTGATGACTCAACTGTTGTTTTAACAGCTAAAACAAGAAGACAATCTAATATTAAAGTTAAATTACCTTTAATTACTGATTACCAAATCAACAAACAAGAACCAACTTCAATCGAATTTAGTTTAGAAAATGAAGTTCCTAACTGAGAAATTGAAAAATCAATGTTAATTGGTACAAAAGTAGCAATTGTTGAACCAGTTGAATTCAAAATTTTAGTTACTTTAGGATTAAATGAACACAAACTTTCTTTCGTGATTAATTTAATCATTAATCCAGCTGATGAAAAAACTAGTGAAATTAAAATTAAAAACGAATCAAAATTAGTATCATCTATCGATGAAACTGAATTGAAAAAAAGAGAAACTGAAAACTTATCAGTTGTTTCAACTAAATTAGTTAAAAAATTAGATACTAAACCAAGTACAATTATCGTTTCAATGCATCACAAAATCATTGAAGAAATTATCAATGATGAAAAAACTACACTTTTCTTAAAAAGATTACCTGCAAACAGTGTTGATAGAGCATTAATTTACTGTGTTAAACCAATTGGTACAGTTATTGGTGAATTTACATTAAAAACAATTGAAAAATTACCAAAAGCTGAAGCTTGAGAAAAATACGGTAGCAAATCAGCATTTACAAAAACTGAATTTAATCATTACTACCATGGTAAAAACTTTGCAAGAGTAATGGTTGTTGATGGATTCATTCAATATAAAGAACCAAAAACACTTTCATCTTTAAATATTAATAGAGGTCCATCTGGATTCCGTTATTTAAAATAATTAGTATAATAAATGCTTAGAAAAATTAGTATTTTATCTTTATTTCCAGAATCATTTGATTCTTATTTAAATCAATCAATAATTAAAAAAGCTATTGAAAATAAAAAAATAGAAATTGAAATTATTGATTATCGTCAATTTTCTAGTAATAAACATAAAAAAGTAGATGATACGCCTTTTGGTGGAGGGCCAGGAATGGTTATCCAATTAGAACCAATTGTAGAATGTTTAAAAAAAATTAAAACAAATAATAGTTGTGTGATTTTAACAACACCTTCAGGTTATTTATATAATCAAAGTTTTGCAAAAAACTTTAGTGTAAATTATGAACATTTAATTATTATTTGTGGACATTATGAAGGAATTGATGAAAGAATTTATCATTATATTGATATTCCATTATCAATTGGTGATTATGTATTAACAGGTGGAGAAATTCCAGCACTAATAATTTTAGATTCAATAACAAGATTATTAGATGGAGTAATTAATAAAGATAGTTTAATTAGTGAATCTTTTGAAACTAACTTATTAGATTATCCAGTTTATACAAAACCTAGAATATATGATTCTCATGAGGTGCCAGAAGTATTAGTTAGTGGTAATCATGAAAAAATAAGGGAATTTAGACATAAAATGCAAATTGAAAAAACTAAAAAATATCGTCCTGATTTATTAAAGAATAAATAATTAAAATAAAGGAGAAAATAATGGCTAACTTTAAAATTAATAAAGGTGAAATTTTAAACAAAGTTCAAGAAACTCAATTAAAAAATGATATTCCTGAATTTGGTCCTGGGGATACAATTGTTTTACACAACCAAATTATTGAAGGTAAAAAAACTAGAATCCAAAAATTTGAAGGTATTGTTTTAAGAAGAAAAGGTTCTGGTTCATCTGAATCAGCAATCGTAAGAAAAGAATCAAATGGTGTTTGAGTTGAAATTAGTGTTGACTTACATAGTCCATTAATTCAAAAAATTGAAGTTAAAAGATATGGAAAAGTTCGTAGAGCATACATTTCTTATATGAGAAAACGTTCTGGTAAATCAGCTAGAATTAAAGAAAAATTAAACAAAAAAGCTTAATTTTTAAATCATATAAATTAATAGAATCACTTAATTTTGAGTTGATTCTATTTTTTTATTTTTTATAATATATTTATTATGAGTGAAAAAAATAAAATTAATTGATTCCCTGGTCATATGAAAAAAGCAACTGATCAGATTCAAGATTCTTTAAAGAATGTTGATATTGTAATTGAAGTTGTAGATAGTAGATGTATTAATTCATCTAGTAATTATGAATTATTAAAAGAAATTAAAAACAAAAATAAAAAATATTTAAAAATTGCTTTAAAAGCAGATTTAGCTGATATTGATATTAATCAATTTAAAAATGATAATAATTTATTAATTGGTTCTATTTTAAATAAGTCATTTAGAAATATTATTATCAATAAAATGAATGAAATTATGAAAGAAAAAATTGATAAACTAAAAGCAAAAGGATTAGTGAATCCTAGATTTTTAGTAATGGTGGTTGGTTTGCCAAATGTAGGTAAATCGTCATTAATTAATTTTTTAAAACAATCTAATGTTTTAGTTTCACAAAATTATCCAGGAGTTACAAAAAACCAAAGAATTGTTTCAATTAATAAAAATTATGACATTATTGATACACCTGGAATTTTTATTAAAAATATTGATGAACAAACAATCGCTTATAAATTAGGATTAATTAATTCAATTAAAAAAGAAGTATTACCAATTTATGATGTATTAAAATATGGAATTGATTTTGTTAGTCAACATTATTTAACTGAATTTTTAAAATATTATAAATTAGATGAATTTATTAATTTTGATGAATTCTTAAATCATTTAAAAGCATCAAATTTATATTTGTTAAAAAACAATGAAATTGATGAACAAAAAATTTATGATCAGCTATATACTGATTTAACAAAATGTAAAATTTGTAAAATAAATTATGATATTTAATAACTATTCTCATTAATTATGTAATGGAGGACATAAAAGATGAGAAAAGTTATTTTTAATTTAATTATAGAAAACAAAGGAAATTGATCAAAAGTTTATGAAGCTATTTTAAATAAGCAAAAACCTAACTTAGAATTAGATTTAGATCAATGAAATGAAATCTATGAAAATTCTATGTTTATTTGTGATAGTAACTATTTTGATAAATTTAAAAAGATGTATATGCCACCATTAGCATTATTCTATGATGGCAACATTAATTTAATTAATGAAAAAGTTTTAGGTATTTTAGATAAAATATCAGATTTTAATTTTGAATCTTTAAAAGAATTTAAAGATAAAGATTATGTAATATGCATAAATAAAAAAGAAAATAATACTGCTATTATTAAACGTATGATTGAAGAAAATTTTAAATTAATAATTTTATGTGATAAAAAATTAGATTATTTAAATAGCAATAATGAAAATGTTGTTTATATTTCTGAATATTGTACAGATAATATCAGTGTTGATAATCAACAAATATTAAAAAGATTAATTTATGCAATTAGTGATGATATTTTCATAGCTAATAAAACTAAAGAAAATATAGAATTAGTTTTAGAAAATTATCAAAATGAAACAAAAAATTGTTTTTTAATTGATGATGAAGAATGAGCACAAAATCTAAATAAACATATAGATCAAAACATATTCATTCACATTCATTATTTAAATGAAATTATTGATTTTAATAAAACTTAATATAAAAAATTAGTTTTTTGTATTATTATATCTAATTGTATGTATTTGCATATTGAGGTATAAAATGAGTAAATCTTTAATTATTGTAGAGTCACCAAATAAGACAGAAACAATAAAATCATATCTTGGTAATGACTTTGATGTAGTAGCAACTTATGGACATTTAAGAGAACTTAATAAAAAAAGAGGATTTCAAAGTGATAGCTTTGATCCAATTTGAGAAGTTGTTAAAACAAAAGATACAAAATCTAAAGCAAAATCTAAACAAGAAATAATTGATGAAATTGTAAAAAAAGCTAATATTGCTGAACATATTTATCTAGCAACCGACCCTGATCGTGAAGGGGAAGCAATTGCTTGACATGTTTATGATATTATAGGAAAAGAAAATGAAGCTAAATGTAAAAGAATTACATTTAATGAAGTTACTAAAAAAGCAATTATTGCAGCAATTGAAGATCAACATGAAATTGATATGAATTTAGTTCATTCTCAATTTACTAGAAGAATTTTAGATAGAATTATTGGTTATAAATTATCAAGCTATGTTAAAGCTATGTTAAGAGCTCAATCAGCAGGTAGAGTTCAATCTGTGGCTTTATTGTTTGTTGTAGAAAGAGAGTTAGAAAGAAGAGCTTTTGTTCCAACTTTTTGATGAGAAATTTCAGCTGAATTAAAGAATAATCTTGTATTAAATTATGTTGATTATTTTGAAAAATTTAAACCATATAATGATTCAAGAACAGTTCCTTTTAGATTTGCAGAAGAATCAGATGCTAACCAAGTTTATAATAATTTAACTAATATTTTTAAATTAGAAGAAATTTCGGAACCTAAATTTTCTACAGGTGATGCTCGTAGACCAATTACAACAGATAAATTATTACAATTAGGTGCTAATAATTTAGGTTGAAACACAACAAAAACAACATCTGTTGCACAAAAAATGTTTGAAGGTATTGAATATAATTCTAAACATATAGGGTTAATTTCATATCCACGTACTGATAGTGAAAGATTAAATGATGACTTTGTGAATGATTGTAAAGAATTCATTACAAAGAATTTTGGTGAAGATTATTTTGAAAATTTAAAAGTTAAAAAAGTAAAATCAACTGTTAAAATTCAAGATGCTCACGAAGCTATTCGTCCTGTTGATATTAAATTAACACCATCTGATTTAGCTTTAGATTCAAGTATACCAAATGAAATTTTAAAATTATATAATGTGGTTTGATCTTACACAATTTCATGTTTAATGAAACCACCAGTTTATAAAATCAGTACTTTTATTTTTGATAATAACAATAATAAGTTTGTTTATAATCATAGAGAATTATCTTTTAAAGGTTATAAAATTTTAAGTACAGATGAAGAAAAAAATGAAGATATGCCTAACTTTAAAGTTGGCGATGAATTTGAATCAGAAAAAATTAATCTTGAAAAACATGAAAAACAACCACCACCATACTATACTGAAGCAACATTAATTGCTGCTTTAAAAGATGCAGGTGTAGGTAGACCTTCAACATATTCTTCAATGGCTAAAATTGGTGAATCTAGAGGATACATTAATAAAGAAAAACAAAAATTAATTCCAAATCAAATAGGTATTGATTTGATTGGTTTATTAACAAAACATTTTGGAAATGTAATTAGTAAACAATTTACAGCTAAAATGGAAACAGATTTGGATAAAATTGCTAATGGTGATGAAAACTGAAAAACACCGTTATTTGATTTTAATGGTAAATTCGCTGATGAAATAAAACATGCATATGAAAACACTGAAAAAGTAAAAGATGAACAAACAGGTGAACTTTGCCCAGAATGTGGTTCTAATTTAGTTTATAAAATGTCAAGATATAATACTAAATTTGTTGGATGTTCTAATTTCCCAAATTGTAAATACATTAAATCATTAAATGTTACAGTAAAAGCAAATAAAACATGCCCAGAATGTGGTAATGATTTATTAATTAAAAAGAATAAAAAAGGACAAGAATTTATTGGTTGTTCAAATTATCCAAGTTGTAAACATGTTGAATCTATTCAAAAAAAATAGGGGTTATCTTAAAAATAATCTCTATTTTTTTGTTTTTTTGATAAATATTGATATAATTATCATTAGTTTTATCAACTAGGGGTGTAGTTCAATGGTAGAACTGCGGACTTCAAATCCGCGTGTTATGGGTTCGAGTCCTGTCACCCCTGCCATTTTGAAAATTTAAGCAAAGATAGTCTAAAGGCTATTTTTGCTTTTTTTATTGTAATTTTTAAAAAAATTTTTGTATAATTATTTTTTTATGACTTTTAGATTCTGGAGGAAAAAATGGTTAATGAGTTAATTAATGTTGAAACTGATAATATTAATTCAACAAATCAACCTATAGTTGAATCAGAACTTGATCTTTCAACAAGTTCAAACAATGAAAAAAGAGTCAACAAATTTGATAATTTTTTCAAAATAACTGCAAGAAACTCAACTATAAAAAAAGAATTGATAGGAGGTCTATCTACTTTTCTTGCAATGGTTTACATTTTGTTTGTAAACCCTAGTATTCTTTCATCAAGCGATTCTAATTTAGTTAATTCAATTGGTGGATTATTTTTAGGAACAACAATAATCACTTTTTTAGGAACTTTATTATTGGGTTTATTTGCTAATGTACCATTAGTGCAAGCCCCAGGAATGGGAATAAATTCATTTTTAACTTTCACTGTTTGTGTGCAATTTAAATTATCTTATGGTGAAGCTTTAATTTGTGTTATGGTATCAGGAATTTTGTATACAATAATTTCTGCTACTCCATTAAGAAAAATTATTACTGAATCAGTTCCAAAAAACTTTAAAATTTCAATTGCAGTAATGATTGGATTATTTATTGCTTATGTTGGATTAACTAGTTCTGGAATAGTAACTCCTGGTGTTACAGCAGTACCTACTAAAGTATTTAGCAATTTTGCAAATTCAAAAGCAATAGGTATTTTAGTTATTAGTCTTATTGGAATTTTATTAGGTGTGGTTTTACACTTTTGTAAAGTTAAATTCTCAATAATTATTACAATTGGTGCAACTTTAGCAATGTTATTAATTGCAGGTGGAATTGACCATGCTAATATTGGATCAAAAATTTATAGATTAAATGATTATAAAAATTTTGCAACTTTTGCAGATGCATCAAAACTTATGTATGGTTCATTTGCAACTGTATTTAAAAAACCTTTAGCTTATGTTGCAATGTTTTGTTTCTTATATGTTAACTTATTTGATACAACATCAGTATTAACATGAGCTAGAAATGACGAAGGATTTATTATCACAAATAAAGAAAGTGAAAATAAAAAATTCAATTGAGTAAGTAAAGCTTATTTATCAAATGCAATTGCTACTACAGCTGGTGCATTTATGTTAACTTCTAACTTAACATGTTATATTGAATCAGCAACTGGTGTAAAAAGTGGTGCTAAAACAGGATTAAGTAGCGTATTCTGTGCAGGTTTAATATTATTATGTATTCCACTTTATGCAGTATTACCAGCATTATCACCTATTCAAATTGATGATCTTTCATTACAACCAATTGCAGGACCAGTATCAGTTTTAATTGGTGCTTTAATTATTAGTGAATTAAGACACTTTGATTGAAAAGAATTTGCTGATATTCCTGTAACATTATTCATTATTATTTTTGGTTTCTTAGGTTATGCAATCAGTTTAGGTCTTGCAATGGGTTCTATTCTATATGTATTAATCTATGGTTTATATGGTATTGCTAATGCAATTAAAAACCGTAAAGATGAAGAATTTAGAAAACTATCTTTAAAAGAAAGATATCAAAAATCTTGTAGAATTTCAGTTACAATGTGGGTTATTTCTATATTATCACTAGCTTATGTGATAATTGAAATATTAATTAAAGCTAAGGTGTTCCAAAATCTAGATAAATATTTATTTAAAATAATATAATATTAATCAATTATGAAAATTAATAAAAATAACTTAAAACTAATTTTAGATACTAAAAAACATATTGAAAAATTATTTAGTGAATTTGTCGATCAATATGGACAAATTTTTGATAAAAAAGAAAATCTTGAATATGAAGAAATAATTAATTTAGATTTGGAGATTTATAAAGTGTAGTGAAATGAACCAAAAACAGGCAAAGG
>CAMWRJ010000019.1 GCA_947176635.1 uncultured Mycoplasmataceae bacterium | reverse complement strand
TAATTATGTTTGTTTAGTTTTAGTTTCAAAATTAATTTTTTGAAACTATCTTTTTTTGTAGTTAAAAAGTTGCAGTTATTAGATAAAACTTATGTTATGTTCTACAACTAGGTTTAATCTAAAATTGCAACTTTTAAATTGCTTATTTTAAACAAAATGCTGAATTATAATAAAAATAAACAATAAAAAATGGGATTGATTTTTCGATCCCATTTTTAATTTTAATTAGAATTAGATAATTGATTTTTCTTTTGAATCTTTTTCGTAAGAATTTTGTTTACCATATTCTTTTTTGTACATTTCATTTCCTCATTCAAGAATTTCATCTTGTTTCATTACACCAGTACCAGCAGGAATTAATTTTCCTAAAATAACATTTTCTTTTAATCCTAATAATTCATCAACTTGTGATTTAGTGGCTGCATCAGTTAAAATTTTCTTTGTATCTTGGAAAGATGCTGCTGATAAGAATGAATTTGATTTTGCAGGAGCGTTTTCAAGTCCAAATGCTCTTGGTACCATAACTGGAGGTACTAAACCTTTTGAAATTAAATCTTGACAAACTTTTTTAAATTGGTTAACTTGTACAGTTTGACCAACAAAGTAATCATAATCACCACTATTAACAATTACACCTTTGTTAGTTAATTGATTTACAATAACTTCGATATATTTATCAGAAATTTCAATACCTTGTGAACGGTAAACTTTTTGAACTTCTTTAATAATATAATTTCTTACAACTTCAATACCTGCTACTTTTAATAATTCTTCAATGTCAATTAAACCTTCAGTTAATTTACTTCCAGCTACTACATTGTCATTCACTTGAACTCTTAAATTAGATTCAATTGGAACATTATATGTAATTGTTTCAAGTTTGTTAGAAATAACAATTTGAACATTTTTATTGTCATTGTAATTAATTTCTTTAACAACACCTGAAATTTGTGAAATAATTGATTTTTCTCATTTTTTAGGTGGAGTGAATTCAAATAATTGTTTTAATCTTTCGAAACCTTGAGTAATATTCATTTCCCCAGAAACCCCACCAGTGTGGAATGTTCTCATGGTTAATTGTGTACCTGGTTCCCCAATTGATTGAGCTGCAATTACACCAATTGCTGTACCTAATGTTACTGGTTTATTTGTTGATAAATCAATACCAAAACATTTTTGACAAATACCATTAGTAGCATTACAGTATAAAGGTGATCTTACAGTTACTGATTTAATATCAGCATTTTCAATTTGATTAGCTATTTCATTAGTAATTAATTCATTTTTAGCAATAATTAATTGTTTTGTTTTTGGATGAACAATGTCATAAACATTATATCTTCCAACAATTCTATCATATAATTTTTCAACAACTTGATTATCAGAACTATTAACTATTTCACTAACTTCTAAACCTCTAATTGTTTCACAATCTTCAGATGAAATAATTACTTCTTGAGCTGCATCAACTAATTTTCTAGTCATGTAACCTGATTTAGATGTTTTCATAGCTGTATCTGTTAACCCTTTACGTGCACCATAAGTTGAGTTAAAATATTCAGATACTGTTAAACCTTCAATGAATGAGTGTTTAATTGGAATTTCAATTGTATCTTTAATAACTTTTGATTTTGTTTTTTGATCATAGTTATAAGATTTTGACATCAATCCACGCATACCAGCTAATTGTGTAAAGTTAGAAATATTACCTCTGGCACCTGAATTAGCCATTACAACAATTGAATTGTTTTTAAATCCTGATGATTTTACTATTTCTTCAATATCTTTTGTAACTTTATCTTTTACTTTAGATCATAATTGAACTACTTTAGTATAACGTTCATCTTCATTTAATCAACCTTTATTAGCAAATCTTTGTAATTCTTGTACTTCTTCATCTGCTTCTTTAAAATATTCTTCTTTCTTTTGATATCTTGGAACATCAAAGAATGAAACTGTAGTTGCAGACATTGTTGAATATTTAAATCCTAATTCTTTAATTTTGTCTAATGATTCAGGAACTGTAGAAAAATCACTACCATATTGTTTATAAAGTTGATCAATTACATTACTTAAAACTTTTTTACCAAATGGAACAGATTCGTTTCTATTTTGAATTATTTCTAAGTAATTTTGTCCAAAAGGTACGATATCATTTTCATTTAAGAATTTATTGTTTACAAATGTATTAATGTATTCAAAATCTACAGGTAATGCTTCATTAAATAAAATTTTTCCTGGTGTTGTAATTAATAAACCTTTTGCTAATCCTTTTTCAGGATAAACACTTGTATCAATTGCAATAATTGAGTGTAAGTGAACTGTTTTGTTTAATAAAGCTACTTTAACTTCATCAATTGAACCAAAGACAATTCCTTCACCAATCATTCCTTTTTTCTCTTTAGATAAATAATAATTACCTAATACAATATCTTGAGTTGGTGCAACAATTGGTTTACCATCTTTAGGTCCTAAAATATGTCATGAAGCTAACATAATACTTCTAGCTTCTGCAACTGCTTCTTTAGATAAAGGTACGTGAACAGCCATTTGGTCACCATCGAAGTCAGCGTTAAATGCTGTTGTAACTAATGGATGTAATCTAATTGCTTTTCCATCTACCATTTTAACTTCGAAAGCTTGAATACCTAAACGGTGTAAAGTAGGAGCACGGTTTAATAAAACTGGTCTTTCTTTAATAACTTTTTCTACAACTGGTCAGATTGCTGAATCTTGATTTAAAATCATGTTTTCAGCTTTTCTAATTGAATTTGCAAGTGGAGCAACTTCATTACCATTAGCATCTTTTTTAGAAATTAATTCATTAATGATAAATGGTTTAAATAATTTTAAAATCATTATTGCTGGAATACCAACTTCATACATTTTAAGTTCTGGTCCAATAACAATAACAGATCTACCTGAATAGTCAACACGTTTACCTAATAAGTTTTGTCTAAATAAACCTTGTTTTCCTTTTAAATGACTACTTAATGATTTTAAAGGACGTTTATCTCTACCAACTACTGGTTTTTTACGTGATTGATTATCAAATAAAGAGTCTACTGCTTCTTGTAACATTCTGCATTCATTATCTAATAAAATATGAGGAGCAAATTCAGTTGACATCTTTTTTAAACGATCATTACGAATAATAATTTTTCTGTAAAAAGTGTTAATATCACTTGTTGTGAAACGACCACCATCTAATTGAATAATTGGACGAGTATCAGGTGGAGTTACAGGAATTAAATTCATAATCATTCATTCTGGTTTATTATCAGATTCTTTGATTCATTTAATTGTTTCTAAACGTCTTAATAATTTTTTAACATGTTGTTCGTTTGGATTATCAAATTGTTTTAATTCTGCTCTAATATTGTTTAATTCTTTTTCTAAATCAATATTTTTTAATAATTCTTGAATTGCTGCAGCACCAATACCAAATTTGATACCTGTATATTTTGTAATAAAATCAAATACTTCTCTATTTGAAAAAGGTAATGATTTTTCAGCTAATATTTCATCATATGTTCTTGCTCTATCATAATCAATATCTTTTTTTCCTTTATTAGGATCATTTTTGATCATTTCAGCAATATCTTTTAAAACACGACGTAATTTAGTTCTAGTTTTAGCATTATTTTTTGGATTTGATAAGTCAACTATTTCTTTTAATTTGAAAACTTTTTGGCCATTTCATTCATAATGACCTTCATCTAAAATAATGTGGTTAATGAAGTAAACAACTTGTTCAACTTCTTTATATGAAATGTCTAATAATAAAGAAATTTTAGAAGGATTAGGCAATTCTTTAGTCATTCAAATATGAGCTACAGGAGCTGCTAATTCAATATGACCCATTCTTTCACGTCTTACGATAGATTCAGTGATTTCAACATTACATTTTTCACATTTTCTACCTTTAAATTTTACTTTTTTATAACGTCCACATGAACATTCATAATCTTTAATTGGACCAAAAATAGCTTCATCAAATAAACCTTTTGGTTCTGGTTTTAATGATTTATAATTTATAGTTTCTGGTTTTGTAACTTCACCATAAGATCATTTTCTAATTCTTTCAGGAGAAGCAATACCAATTTTTAAACTTTTTATTTCCGTATTTTTTTTAATCATTTTTAATACCTCAATTAAAATTCAAAGTCTTCATCGTTAACATCATCTTTTGAAATCACAGAAGTTGATTCAAATTCTTCTGATGATGGTTGATTTTCTTCTAAATAATTGTATTCATGTCCAATAAATTCATTAATGTCGAATGTTTTATTATCATGTGTTTCTACATCTAATGAAAGAACTAAACCTTGTAATTGTTTTGTTAATAATTTAAATGATTCTGGTGTTCCACCAAAAGGAATATCTTTATTATTAATAATTGCATTATAAGTTAAATTTCTTCCTCTAGCATCATCTGATTTGATTGTTAAAATTTCATGTAAGTTATAAGCAGCACCATATGCTTCAAGTGCTCAAACTTCCATTTCACCAAATCTTTGACCACCATTTTGTGATTTACCACCCAATGGTTGTTGTGTAATTTTTGAATATGGACCAACTGATCTAGCATGAATTTTATCATCAACCATGTGGTCTAGTTTTAACATATACATTACACCAACTGCAACTTTACCATCTAAATAATCACCAGTACGTCCATCTCTTAAACTAAATTTACCTTTAGTTTCTTCAGGATCAATTCCAGCTTCTTTCATTGCATCAATTAAATCATCATTTTTTACACCTTCAAATACTGGAGTTGATACTTTATATCCAATATCATCAAAGTTTAATCCTAATTTGTTTAATGCAATTAATAAATCGTTATTTGATGTTTTAATAAATAATTCTTCAAAACTATTTGCTTGTTTCTCATTAATTAAATTGTTAATATTTTTATATAATGCTTCAGCTACTGAAGGAGCTAAACCATATCTTTCTTGAATGTTTTCAACTGGTTGTTTTTCATAAACAATTCTTAATAATTCTTTTTTACCTAATTGTAATGTACAGTAACCTAAGTGTAATTCTAAAATTTGTCCAATGTTCATACGACTTGGAACCCCTAATGGGTTTAACATTACATCTAATGGAGTACCATCATCTAAGAAAGGCATATCTGCAACTGGAACAATTTTTGAAACAATACCTTTGTTTCCATGACGACCAGCCATTTTATCACCAACTTGGATTTTTCTTTTTTGTGCAATATAAACTTTTATAACTTCAATTACATCATCACCAAGTTCACTACCTTTTTCATCAGAGTTTTTGAAATGTTTAACATCAATAACAATACCTTCACCACCATGAGGCACTTTTAATGAAGAATCTTTTAAAGATTTTGTTTTTTCACCAAAAATTGTAAATAATAATTTTTCTTCTGGTGGTAAATCTACTTGACCACGAGGAGTAACTTTACCTACTAAAATGTCTCCTTCTTTAACTTCAGCACCAATTGTAATGATACCATCTGTATCTAAGAATTTTTTAGCATTGTCTGAAACGTTTGGAACTTCTCTTGTAATTTCTTCATCACCATTTTTTGTATGTAAACATTGAATTTTATATTCATCAATGTGAATTGATGTATAAACATCTTCATTTACTAATCTTTCAGATAAAATGATTGCATCCTCAAAGTTATAACCACTTCAAGTTGTAAAACCTACTAATACATTTCTACCTAATGATAATTCTCCATTTTCCATTGCTGGACCATTAGCTAAAATAGTACCTTTTTGAACTTTTTGATCCATAAATACAATTGGAGATTGGTTATTACATGTGTTTTGATTAGATTTTCTATATTTAATTAATTTATATTCGTGTTCTTTATCTTCATTGTCTTTAACAACAATTTTAGAACCATCAACATAAGACACAATACCATCTTCTTTAGATACTACAGCAGTACCTGAATCAGAACCAATTTTATATTCACTACCAGTACCTACTCAAGGAGCTTTAGGGTTAATTAAAGGAACTGCTTGACGTTGCATGTTAGCACCCATTAATGCACGGTTAGCATCGTCATTTTCTAAGAATGGAATTAATGAAGCAGCAACTGAAACTACTTGTTTTGGAATAACATCAATATAATCAACTTCTTCAGGTTTGAATAATTGTGTTGTACCTCTATATCTACCAACGATTGTTTCATTTAAAATTTTGTTGTTTTCATCAATTTCAACATTTGAATCAGCAATAATATATTCATCATCTTGTAAAGGTGTTAATCATTCAATTTCATCTGTAATAACAGAATCTTTTACAATACGATATGGAGTTTTAATAAATCCATTTTCATCAGCTTTTGCATATGATGCTAATGACATAATTAAACCAATGTTCATACCTTCAGGTGTTTCAATAGGACAAATTCTTCCATAATGTGAATTATGAACGTCACGAATGTCTAAGTTAGGGTCTTCTCTTGAAATACCACCAGGACCCATCGCACTAATACGACGTTTATTAGTTAATTCTGATAATGGATTTTGTTGATCGATAAATTGAATTAATTGATATGAGTTAAAGAAATCTTTTAAAATGATTTGGAAAGGTTTTGTGTTAACAATTGATTTAATGCTAATTTTTCTTGAAATATCATTTGCTGTTGTTGGATCATTTTCACTATTATCAATATATTTAGAATCTGAAATACCATCAGCGATAGCTAATTTTTCTTTAATTGATTTTTCAATTCTAACCATACTTGTAGCTAATTTATTTTTTAATAATTCGTGAATTAATTTTAATCTTTTGTTTCCTAAATGATCAATGTCATCGAATGAACCAATATCATCAACTAAGTTATAAGCATATGAAATAGTTGCAATTAAATCTGAAATTGTAAGAGGTCTGAAATTAGATTCAACAGAACCAACAATTTCAATAATTTTACTTTCAGTATCATCATTAAATACGCTTAATTTTTCAAAAGAAATTTCTTCAGAAATATAATCAGGATTTTTGTCACCAAAATGCTCAAAGTGGTTTGTTACTTTGATTTTATGTCTTGTTGATAAATTATCATTTTTTGAATATTCTTTAATTTTATCAATTTCATCTTTAGATAATAATGTTCCTTTTTTAAGGATAACATTATTGTTATTATCATATAAATCTTCAGCTAAAATTTTCTTATATAATCTTTCACTTAATCTTAATTTTCTATTAATTTTATATCTACCAGCTGGTGATAAATCATAATATCTTTCATAGAATAAATAATTTAAAAATAATGCTTGATAACAATAATTTGCTTCTTGAACACTTGTATCTAATGATTTAAAAGGAATAGCTAATTCTAAACAAATATCTTTAGCAGCTTTTTCTGTAATAATTTTGTCTAAAATATTTCTTTTTTCTTCATCATTATCAGTTGATTCTAAATCAATTCAATTTAATAATAATAATCTTAATTTTCTATCAATTGGAGCACCTTTTTTAATTATTTCTTCATTTGTTAAAGAACTTTTTTCATTTTCGATTTCTTCAATGATTGCTTTAATATCACTTAAATTTAAAATATCTCTTTCATTATAAGATTCTAATGATAAAGTTTCTTTAATATATTTATTATCATGACCATAAATATTTTTAATGTCTTCGTTGCTAAAACCATAAGCTTTAAGCATTGTTGTAGCCATAACTATTGGAGCTTGATCACCATTTACACTTCTTAAATTAATTTGAATGTGTTCTTTGCCTTCTGGTACATTAACAATCATTAATGTTCCTTTATAAGGTAAAATTTCACAAACACCACCTTCAATTATTTTCTTTCTTGAATTGTTAAGTTTAATTTGTGATTTGTTTAATACATACATACCAGGTGAACGAATAATTTGAGCAATTACAAATTTTTCAATTCCATTAATTACAAATGTTCCTTTTTCAGACATTAAAGGAATATTTCCAAAAAATATACCATTAATTCCTTCTTTATTTTTCTTTGTTTTCTTTGCAATAGATGTTTCAACTTCACCTGTTAAATTATTTACTAATTCTAAATTAACATAAAGTGGTGCATCAAATGTATTAGATTCATATCTACATTTTTCATCAGTTGTTCTAGGACTTCCTAATTCAATACCAGAAAAATTTAAAGTATATTTTCCATTTGGTGATGTAATTGGAAAAATATTTTTAATGATACTTTCTAATTCAACATCTAAAAATTTTTGGAATGAATTTTTTTGCATTTCCAATAAATTTGGCATTTCTAAAGCATTTTTAGTTTTTGAATAATCACGACGTAAAACTCTATCACTATATTTACGATCGAAAAAATTAGCTGATTTCATGTTGTCTCCTTCAAAAAATCATATTTAATTATATAAATACATATTACATATAAAAAATTATAAAATACTTATGAATTATACTAAAAAATTTGTAATTATTTTAAAAAATTTAATAAAATGGATATTTTTCTAGCAAAAATT
>CAMWRJ010000018.1 GCA_947176635.1 uncultured Mycoplasmataceae bacterium | reverse complement strand
ATTGATCACTTAATTGGTGTTTTAACATTTTTGTTATAAACATGTGAAATCGAATTTGCATAATTAATAACATCTTGTTTAGAATTAAATTCTTGTTCTAAAAAATTATATTTAGTATTGCTAGATTGATCATTTAAATTACTTGTGTCTTTATTATTTAAAACAACAGATGTTGCTACAAGTGTTGGTATAAAAACAGAAGATGTTGTAAGTAATGAAATCATTAAAATTTTTGATTTTTTATTCATTTTTAGCTCCTTTTCAGTTTATAAAGAATGAAATACATGAAATTGCATTGAAAAATATAATTAATCCTATAAATATTTCTATATTTGAAACATTTGTGCTTGATTCATATTTATAAACTTTGTATATAGAATTTAAATTAATGTAATTATTTGATAATTTGTAATTTAACATATCTTTAAGTTTAAGTTGTATCTTGGATAAAAAATCATTCATTCTTTCATAACTTAATGATAATTCATCTATATAGTTTTTATAAGTTTCTTCATTTATGATTGATGGTTCAATTTCAGTTAAAACATCTAAATTAAACCCATAATAATTACCATCATTTCTTAAATAATAAATTGAATTATTTGTAAATTTAATTAGTGAAGTTTTAATAAAGTTTTTGTCTTGAACTGTAATTGGTTGATATTTATTAACTGAATATTCATTTGGATAAATTTTTAATGAATTAAATATACCAATTGCTTTAAACAAGTTATAATATGTACTTTCAGATTCTACTAATGTTTTAAATAATTCAGAGATTTGAACATTAAAACGTTCACTAATATTATTTGCTAAAATGTTTAAATCTAAATTCAATAATTGATGATATTTAATCAAATAATATAATTGATTGTATTCAGTATTAATTCCAGTAATATCTATTAATAAGTTTGAAATTGCTTGACTTGGAATATCAGTCCATTCAAAGTTATTAGCAATATATTCTTTTGTATGTTCAGCTAAATAAACATTTTCTAATAATCTATGTTTATTAACTATTTTTTGAATGTTATTACAAATTAAATCAATATAATCATGATTTGATAATGATAAAAAGTCAATATCAGATTCACGAATCATTATAGGTAAATTATTAGTTAATACATCATTATATTCTACTTCTTTTAAATAAATTGACCTAATTGATAATTGTGAAGAGTCATTAGTATTAGTCATTGCAAAAACTGAACTATATAATGAATAAAATCATTCACTTGGTACAAATGTATTAGTTGTGATTGCTTTATTTAAATTAATTTCTGTTTTTGTTTTCTCTACTAAATATTGATTATCTTTTTGAATTAATTTATAATAATCATTTTGATTTAATACAACATTTGGTACTAATAATCTTGTTATTAAACTTAAACCAAATGTAATTACACAAAATAATACAGTAACTATCATATAAACTGATGTTGGAGTTTTAATAGCAATAACAGTAAATAAAATTGTTATTAATAAAAAGATAAAAGGTGTAATAAAAGTATTACAAATAAAGACAGCTAATCCTAAAATTGTTTGATTCTTTATTGGAAAATAAAATAATCCTAAATCACTTACAACAATAATAGAACCTAATAATATTCAAATTAAACTAAATCTAGCTAATTTTATTTTATAAAAGTTGTATTTGGAACACAACAACTTATTATCAATTGAATTATCTTTATTAGTTTGAAATAAATTGTAAATTAAAAAGATAACAAATATTGTATATAAAATATTAGGTACTAAAAATAGTAATAAAGAATAATCTGAGATTTGTTTATTTAAAATATCTAATACTAAAACAATTAATAATTGAGATAATCCACATAATGATGCTAATGTTCATAATATTGGATTTCTTTTTATAAATACCCAGTGAAAATTAATTAATTTAGTAATATTATTTTCTTGTTTTATCATAAGCTAATAAATAATTATTTTTATAAAAATCACAAATGTATTCTGGGTCATACACTTGAGTTGATTCAATTAATCTACCTTTTTTAATAAAAGTAGCATGTGTTGCATAATCTTTAATTTCATCTAGAATATGTGTTGATAGAAAAATACAAGTTCCATTTAATGATAATTCTTTTAAATCCATCATAAATGAATATCTAGAAGTTGGGTCTAAATTAGCAAATGGTTCATCTAATACAATATAAGGTGCATCTACTAAAAATGCTGAAATAATTAGAATCTTTTGTTTTTGTCCAGCAGATAATCTATTTACATTTCTTTTTTTAATATTTTCTAAACTATATCTATTTAAAAGATTATCAATTTCTGATAATATTAAAGAATCTTGTTTGTCTGTTAATAATTTCGTTAAATTAAATAAATAATCTAAAATTGAAACATTTGGAAATTTTGGTTGTTGGTCTGGAACATAAAATATTTTGTATCTTTCTAATTTCTTATTTGAATTAAAATAAATTACACCAGTATAGTCAGAAATTTCACCTATAATTGATTTAATTGTAGTAGACTTACCAGCACCATTTTCTCCAATAAAAATATGAAAAGAATTTGGATGTAATTCAAAACTAACATCAAATAGTGTTTGAACTTTACTTGATTTTCTATAAACTGATAAATTTTCAATTTTTAAAAAATCTTTTTTATTGTTTTCTAAAATTGACTGATTAAATAAATAACCAATCGATCAATTAATTGTGTTTTTGGATTCTACAAATTCACTTTCTTCATTACTTATTTCAATATTATTCATTTAGATTTTTTCCTTAAAAATTAGCAAATTGTTTTATTAAAACTTATTAATTATACATTTAATTTCAGATATATTCAAATTTAATTTATAAAAGATTAATTTATTAAAATTAACATAAAATAATCACTAATTTATAAGTATAAACAGTTACATTTTAAGCTTAAATTAAAGCAAAAAACACCAAATGTTCTAATTTAATCATTTGGTGTTTTCTTATTAAATTTAGTATTATTCTTTCAAATTAATTTAAAAAGTATTTTTAATTAAATCCTATAGTAAAATATGAATAAATTTCTTGTTTTGCTTGTTCTAATGTAATTGTTTTACTTTGTTCTTTATCAATTTGACCATCATAACTAACAACTTTTTCTACATTATTAGTGTTATTAAAAATAAATTTCATTTCAATAGAATTAATTTCATTTCATTGATTAAAATAAAAAACATTTTTATCTACTTTAATAGATGCATTAAAATCTCCTACATCTGGTTCAATTTTTTTCATATATTCAACCATTTTTTCTACAGCAACTTTCATTTTATTGAATGCTTCTTTATTAGGAATAACTTCCATTATTTTAGTTGATGTATCTGGATTGTAATCATTATCAACAGAACATGATGTAATTGCAATTGCACTAATAGTTGCAGTTGTTATTAGTCCAGCACTTATTGCTAAACTAGTTATTAATTTTTTCTTTTTCATTAAAATTCCTTTCAATTTTATAAAAAATTATTATTTATTAAAATATAGAATTCAGTATCTAGTTAAAAGAATGTTCATTATTTATTGCAGGCTTTAAAACATTTCCTTCCAAATCAACTACTTCAACATCTTGTGGAAACGATCAATAACTATTATTATCTGGCTCTCAAAAAAAATGAGCATCTTTATTGATTACTAATGTTTTATTTTTAAATGTACATAGTTGCAAAGCTTCTTCGCCATAATATAAAACGTTTTCTAAATTTATTTCTAAATTAAAATTTGGTCCATTAACTTTTGCTAAACCTCAAATATAAGTAATTCTCTTACATGTATCAGGTAAAATAATTTTAGCATTTTCATCATTATAGAATTCTAAATATTTTATTTCAACTAATTTTGTTTTTGAAAAATCAAATGTTACGTTATTAGAATATATTGGTACATATAAAGAATTTTTTTCTAAAAAAATTAATGATTCTGGAAATGTTATATTTATTTCTTTCGGTTTAATATCTTGAGTATTTGTGAAAGTAAATTCATTAAAAATATATTTAATAGGATTTAAAGATAAATCCATTTTAGTATTTGTATAAGGTAAAATAGGTAAAGTTTTTCTTGCGTATTCTTCTGAAAAAAATAATTTATCTTTTGCAAAATCATCTAATGATAATGAATTAGCTGATGCAATTTCACTATAATTCATCATTGTTTTATCATACCCAATTGCTTCAACTCGTATTTTTTTATTTTTGTTTCATCCTACTAATGATGAATTTTTTGGTAATGATATTTCATTAGGAATTAAATAACCTTGTGAATTTATTTTGTCATAAACTTCTTTTCCGCTTAAATAACTTTTGCTTCATCCGCAAAAAGAAGCAATTAATTTATTGTTGTTGTTTCCATCACGTAATAATAAATATCAACCTTTGTAAGTTGGTGAATTTACATCATCATCTTGAAAAGAAGCATATTGTCTCTTTACACCATTATTTTCAAAAACATAATCTTTATTATCATTTAGATATAAATCCATCTTTTTTTGATATTCAAATTGTGTATATGGTTCTGTTTCTTCATTGTTATTATTACTTGAAGAAGTACATGAAGTTACTACTAATGGTATTGCAAATGTTATTGGAGCTAATGCTAAAGAAAATCCTAAAATTAATTTATTCTTATTTTTAGTCATTGTAAACTATCCTTTCTGCAAATGATGCTACATACTTTTTAAGTTGATTCATCATATGAAAATGTGTTGGGAAATAATAAATATTTCCATCTAAATTTAATTCATAAATTCTATTAATTTTATTTGCTACTAGATGATATTGATCATCTTCATTTTCTTTATAATAAATGTTGTTAAAGTCTCTTGGTACTAATTTTGTTCTTAAAATATTATCAATTACAGTTTTTGAAGAATCAAAAATTGCATCTGATGTTGTTGATAATTCTTCATCCTTTGATAATACTACACCAGGATTTATTACATTACCAAGCAAATCATAAACAACAACAACTTTTGCAGGTTCTATGTTGCTTGTGTTTTGAATTAATTCTTTTAAACCTTGATTTGAATTAGCAAATCCAGTTGATTGATTATTAATTAAATTAATAAATATATTTTTTCCATTATTTAAAAATTCTTTGTATCTAAATTTAAATGGAATTCCTTCTTTATTGCGTAAAACTACAATATCTTCTGGTTTAACAAATCCATCATTACTTGCTAAATTTGAATTTTCAGGGATTTGATCAATTAATCTATTATATAAAGGAATTAATGAATCTAGTTCATAATCAACAAATGGTGTTGAGTCAAATTCTTTTAATTCTGGGTCTATTTGATTGTAATCTTTAAATTCTTGATACATTTCATTATTTTCATTAAATTTTATATATTTTGATTTAGGATTTCTGTTTTGAAATAATGATTCATTTATATCTAACAATTTATTTTTACCATCTATTCTTGTGAATGTTTGTGAAACATTTTTAAAGTTAGTATATAAATTTTCGTTTTCTACTACTTTTGAATAAATATTAAAAATAGTATTTTTTATGTTTGTTACATATTTATTTCCATCCATATTAACTGATGCATATGATTCATCATATTTTAATGAATCTTTAAAATTAAAACTAAATAAAGGAAAATTATTATATTCAATAACAAAATTACCTTCACCATCACTAAAAACATCATCAAATAAAATTTTATTTATATTCTTATCATCGATAATTTTATTCTTATAATTAATTCCCCTAACAGAACTAAAACTAGAATTATTATTAATATCACTTAAAGTTATTCAATTTTTTTTCAAGTTACCTTGAAGAAGTTCGTTACTAGCAATATTACTATTTGTAAAATTAGTAATTGTTTTTAAATTAGCAGCTCATGAATCATTTCTTTTACCATCTCAAATAGTCGAAATGCTTAAATTCGAATTGTAATCATCATTAAATATTTTTGTTCAAACTTCTTTAATAATTATTTTTCTTAATACATCTTTAGATAAATTTTCATCAAAAATATATGATTTTCAATTTTCTATTAAATCGTTTTCTAAAAATTGTCTAAATGTTAAATCATTATCTTCAATTTTTACATTAACTCTAAATGATAAATAAGCACGCCCATCTGTTTCTGCACCATGACTTAATATTTTAAAATCTGGATGCTTCTTACCACCAGTTCATCCTATATCTCAACCTGTATATCTAATTTCAAAATATGTATTCAAAAAATCATGAACTTTTGCTTCTTCTGCTATATTATAAAAAGTTGAATAGCGATGTTCTTTTCAACTTCTTTTTCAAAATTCATCACAATTAATAAAAGCATTAAATTGTTTTACTTCATCTAATGATAAATTTTTAAAATTAATTGTTTCAGGATCTTTTGAATCTATTCATATTCTATTTCTATCACCAGTAGAGAAATTTGTAATTTTATAATCACATCTTCCACCTTCATCATCGTCTAATGATACTCTAACAGTATATTTTAATTTATTTAATGAATTTAATCTTGCTTTAAAATAACCATCAAGCGCTTCTAAAATCATATCATGAATATAGTTTTCATCAAAAAAAGTACCAACTACTTTTTCCATTCCATTTTCATACATTTTAAGTTCAAAATTTGAATCTTTTGGATTTTCAGTATCTAATTTTGATGATGCTTCACTAAATGCTAATTTTTGAAAATCTAATAAATCTTTTGAAGATAGTGGATTGAAATTTTTAGTAATCTCTCCTGAAATTGGTAAATCTTCATAATATAATACACCTGATGAATTTTTAGAATTTATTATTGATTCTTTAGCTTCTTCTTTAGTATCAAAAATGTTTCCATTAAAATCATAGTATTGATAACTAACTAAACCTTTGTTAACATAAGTTTTTTTAGCTTCTTCATAATTATGTGTTGGCATATTTAATGAATTTAAATATACTGGATGTAATTTAGATGGATCATAAGGTTTAAATTCATTAATGTTTAACATTTGAGTACTTGGATCTAAAACTGAGTTAGTTGTATCACCTAAATAATAATTGCTTTTTATTATTCCAGGGTGTTTATTGATGTAATAAGTACATAAATCATCTAATGATGAAAACATTTTATTATCATATAAATATCCTGTATCATATGCTCTATTTGATAAATTTATTGAATTTAAATTTGTAGATGAATTTTGTATATTTGTACTACATGATGTTACTATTAAAGCAGTAGAACCACATAATAAAACTGACGATGAAGAAAGTAATAATTTTTTACATCATTTTTTCATTTTATTTTACCTCCACAATATTACTTAAAATTCAATTCATAAATTTCTTTTTGCTTGTAAATGCAAGATCTTTTATTTGATAAACTTCAATTTTTTCTTCAACATAATATGTTGCAAAATCGAATTCTGATAATAATCAATTTATTGCATCATTTTTATTTAAAAATATATTCTCTTCTAAATCTCTACCTGTTGCAAAATAACAGAAATTAGATTCTATTTTTGATGATAAATCACTAAATAATTTAGTACTATAAACAAATTGTGAATCAATAACTTTGGAATCGACATCAAATGAATTATAGAAATCATTTTCTAATTTTTTGTTGTAATCTATTACTTCATTTTTTCTAGATAATCCTATGTTTTCATTATTATCATTTTGATTTTCATCATTTGATTCTTCATCATCTTCAGTTTTATCTATTACATTTTGATCTACGATAATGAAGTTATAATCGTTATTGTTATATAAACCTCCATCAGCAGTTCAACTTGTACCAGGTAATTTATAAGGTGAAATTGAATTATCGTTTGCATCAGTATTATTTTTAAATATTGGTATTCTAGAGTATTTAGAACCTTCAGGATTTAAAATAGGAGTTTGAGCTATTAATGTTGGTTTAATTGATTCTAATATTTTTTCAATATTACCTTTTATTGATAAATTTTCATTTTTAACATAAGAACCAAATTTATAAGAAGCTGGTTTTACTATTGAATCATTTTTAAATTCACCAGTATTTATTGCTTTTTCTACATAATTTAAGAATTTTTTGTTCAATTTATCAAGAGATGTATCATACAATTCTTCATTAATAAAATCTGGTTTTTCTAAATCTATTAATGAATAAACAGTTTTGAAATTTTTATTTATATATCTACCATTAGAAACATCCATTAATTGTTTTGTTTTTAATAATGATAAATCTGAATAAATTTCACCATTATAATAATAACCTTGTAGATTATTAGGTTTTATTACTTGCATTGGTTCTAACAATTTCATATCATCAATTGTTGAACATTCACCTTTCTTTAATCCTAATAATCAACTTTCTTCAACACCACCATTTCATATATATTTGACATCATTAGTTTCAAAAATATATGAGAAATATTCTTTCTTATAAATTATTGAAGCTAAAAAATCTAATACAATAGAAACACCACCTAATCATGGTGCTGCAAATGCTGCTAAACTAACAAATCAACTAATGCAATTTGTTATAAATGAAACTCCTACTCATAATTTATTCTCATTTGGTTTAAAAAATTTTCTAACAGTTGATGCAGCACCTTTTGTTGATGCAAATAGTTTTTTAAAACTTTTTCCAAATTTTAATTTTTTTACATCTTTTTCCAAGCTTCTTAAATGTGTTTTCTTAAAGAAAGTTGATGGATTTGATAAATCTGGAAATTTTATTGATTCAATTCCATATTTACTTACTACTTTAT
>CAMWRJ010000017.1 GCA_947176635.1 uncultured Mycoplasmataceae bacterium | reverse complement strand
TCTCGTGGGCTCGGATATGTGTATAAGTGACATATCTATTACGAATGCATCTTTTGGTTTAATTAAAGGTGCATTTTTTCTATTAGCATCATTTTCATCTCTTAATTTAATTTCTTGTTCAATACTTTTTAAATCTACATTTATGTTTTGTTCTAATAATTGTTTTTGTCTTCTAATTGCTCTTTGAGTAATATCAGCAACTAAAAAGATTTTAATGTTAGCATTAGGTAAAACTTTGGTACCAATATCTCTACCATCCATTATTACATTTTGTTTGCTTGCAATTTCACGTTGTAGATTTAATAATTTTTTTCTTACACAATCATATTGAGCAATTAATGAACTAATTTTAGAAATTTCAGGTTCTCTAATAAAATTACTAATATTTTGTTTTTGTTTATTTTCAATTAGATAAACATTGTCATTTTCTAATTCAATATTAATTTGATCTAAAATTTTATTTACTAATTTTTCATCTTTATAATCAATTTGATTTTTTAATAAATAATAAGCAATTGCCCTGAACATTGACCCTGTATTTACATAAGTGAATCCATCAAATTTTTGAGCAAATAAATTAGCTAATGTAGATTTACCAGAACCTGCTGGTCCATCAATTGTAATAGTAAAATATTTATTTTCCATAATTAGAAACCACCATTTATTTTTAATTAAAAATTTCTTTATTTTAAATATAAAAATTAAATAAAAGATTATATCATTATCAATTTTTATAATTCAAATTATATATATTATAATAATATAAGTGTTTTATTATAAATAATTTAAGGAGACAATATGTCAACAATTTCAGTAGTTAATACAAAAGACTGTATTTCATGCAATACATGCAGTAGTGTATGCCCTGTTGACGCTATTAGAGTTAGACCAGAAGGTTTTGCTTTTTCTGATGAAAAATGTATTTCTTGTGGTGCTTGTGTAGTGGCTTGTCCAACACAATGTATTAAAATTGAGTCTATGAAAGAATGATATAAAGCTTATAAAGAAAATAAAATTGAATCATTCAAAAATGAATACTCAGAATAATAAATTTGTTCATAGAACTCAACATTTACCATTGGCTTGTTCAGGGTTAGCATTAGGTATTAGTGGATTTGCTAGTTTGTTAGATACAATGTTACAAAAATATTGAGAATTAGAAGCAAACAATATTTGAATAGCATCTTCAATCTTAATTCCTATAGCATTATTGTTAATCACATTATTATCATTCAAATATATCAAACACAAAAAAATCATGAAGTTCGAAATTAAAGAACCATTATTCTCTTCATTTATTCCAACTTATGCAATGGTTATTATGTGCATATCAGGATATATTGCAGGTTGAGAAAAAGGAGATGGATGAATTGCTGTAAACCAAGTTATTGGTGCAATAATTATGTGTACAGCATTATTGTTGCAAATAGTTTTATTAGTTTTCTTTATTAAACATATTTTGGCAAAACATTCATGAAACTTACATCCAGTTTATGGATCATGATTTGTACCATCTGTTGGAATGGCAACTGCAACAACTTTTGCAAACAGATTTAATCAAGCAATTTTACCAGATGAATTTTTTCAAGCTTTTTGATACTTTAGCTTTGCATGATATTTAATTTTATTAATTCCAATTACATATTCAATGTTATTCAAAACTAAAGTATCAAACGATAGATTAGCATCAACAGCAGTTTATTTTGCTCCAGCAAATTTAACATTAGCAGGATTCATTCAAACATTCTCTGTTAATAAAAAAGCATTAGAAATATATGGACAATCAAGTAGTTTTATCGCTGGTATGTCAATTTTTCTTTGAGCTTTTGGTGTTAGTATGATGATTATATTATTGATATTTTCAATCAGAATCTTATTTAAATCTAAATTCAGTTTCTTATTTGCATCATTAACATTCCCAATTTCAGTTGGTGCATTAGGTACAACTTATATGAATTTATTTTTACATCAATCATCATTTGCCTCAGAAAGTTTTGTAAAAATATTTTGAGAATTAACAGGTATATTAAGTATTATTTTCTTTATACTTGTTTCATTAGTATTATTGTATATAGTACCTACATTTTTATATAAAGTAGGAGAAATATTATTTTCAAAGAAATATGATTATGAACATCATCATGTTTATCATGAAACTAAACAAAATGTTGAAGTAGATGAAAATAAATTAATAGTTGAAGATAAAGAACTAAAATCTTAAAATTTAATACTTAAATATGATAAAATTTAATTCTATATTTTAGATTATTTGGGAATAAAATGTTGTATACAAATTCAAAAAAAGATAAATTTGCTTTTCAGTCATTAAGAACTAGTAGAATAAAAATTGATCGAGTTACAGCTAGAGTAATTTCAGTTGATTTTGAAAATAAAAAAATCAATTTAGATTTTTTTCAAAAACCTGGTTTTTGTCTATTTAAAGATGTTGGTATTTTATCTAATGGAGAAATAGCTAGAATTTTTAAAGTAAATTCAGTTCACACTTTTGCTAAAATGAAATATTATCCTCATTTAAATGCAACTGAGTTAAGTTATCAAAAAGTTCATCCAGAAACTTTAAAGCAAGGTATAATCTCAATTATTCCTACATACAGTGGTTATAAAAACCTTAAAAAGTTTTTATTAGATTTAATTAGAGAGGAAGACTATGAAGAAAATAGCAATCATCTTGGCTAATGGTATGAAAGATTATGAAGTTATCATACCATTATATATATGAAAAAAATGTGGTTATTCAGTTTCATTAGTTTCAATTGAAAAAAAGAATTCAATTTTATTAGAAACAGGATTTAAATTAACATGTTCAGATATTTTAGAAAAAATTAATTTATCTCAATATGGTGCTATTTATATACCTGGTGGAGAAGGTATTAGTAGTTTTTCTTTTGAAAATTGACCAATCAAAAAAAATGTGGATTCAATAAAAAGATTTATTAATAATTTGTCAAAAATTATTAATGAAAAAGAAAAAATACTTTTAATGACTGCTGAAAGTTCAGAAATTTTATTAACATTAAAAGTATTAAAAGATTTACCACCTCAAGTTTACAATTTAAGAGAATCTCATGAAGGTATACAAAAAGCAGGAAATACTTTTTTTGTAAAAGGATATAATGCTTTAACAGATTTCTCTATTCATATTGCAAAATTATTATCAAATAATGAAAAATTAGATAAATTTAAAGAAGTTTGTGATTTAGTAGGTTACGAAGAATAAATAATTAATCTCAATGCTTATGTGTTGAGATTTTTTATTTAACATTTATTATAATTTATTATAATTAAATTTTAATTAAATTACATATGAGGGCATAATGAAAAAATATTATTTAATTATTGATCAAGGAACAACAAGTTCAAGAAGTATTATTTATGATAAAGAATTTAATTTAATTGATAAAGTAAGTATTATGTTAACGCAATCATATCCTAAAAAAGATTGAGTAGAACATGACCCAATTGAAATTTGAAATTCACAAAAAAGTACCATGCAACAAGTATTAATTAAAAATAATATTAGTATTGATGAAATTATAAGTATTGGAATTTCAAATCAAAGAGAAACTGTAGTTGCATGAGACAAAGATACTGGTTTACCAATTTATAATGCAATTGTGTGACAAGATTCTCGTACAAGTGATTATTGTAAAATTATTGACAAAAAATATCATGATTTAATCAAAGAAAAAACAGGATTATGTGTTAATGCTTATTTTAGTGCTTCTAAAATAAAATGAATTCTTGATAATGTACCAAAAGCAAAAGAATTACTTAAACACAATAAATTAATGGTAGGAACAGTTGATAGCTGATTGTTATATAAATTAACCGAACATCAATGTTTTAAAACTGATCATACAAATGCTTCTAGAACAATGTTATTTAATATTGATAAATTATGTTGAGATGATGAATTATTAGATATTTTTAAAATCCCTAAAAATATTTTAGCTAATGTTTATCCTTCATCTAATTTATATGCATATATGAATAATAGTGTAATTAGTTCACAATCTAAAAATAAAACACCAATTTGTGCAATTGCAGGTGACCAGCAAGCTAGTTTATTTGGACAACAATGTTTTTCAAAAGGAGATACTAAATCTACTTTTGGCACTGGATGTTTTATTATTATGAACACAGATAATTTAAGAATTAATTCAAAACATAATTTATTAACCACAATATCATGTTCAATTTCTAATGATGTACAATATGCTCTTGAAGGTAGTGTATTTAATGCAGGAACAGTTATTGAATGATTATCAAATGATTTAAAAGTATTATATAATCCACAAGAAGCAGATTGATATAGCGAATTAGCATTAACGAATAATCAAAAAGATTTATTTTTTGTACCAGCATTCACTGGATTAGGTGCTCCTTATTGAGACCCTAATGCAAGAGGTATGATAATTGGTATTGAAAGATCAACAAGAAGAGAACATATTATTAAAGCAGCAATTGAAGGAATTGCATTTCAAGTAAATGATGTTATAAATTCAATGTTATCAGAACATGAAAATTTAAAATTAAATACATTAAAAGTTGATGGTGGATTAAGTCAATGTGATTTTTTAAATCAATTTTTAGCAAGCTTATTACATATGGATGTTTATAAAACTAAAAACCATGAATCTTCATCATTAGGTATTGCTTATTTATGTGCAATTAATTTAAAATTAATTAATAAAGAAAAAATGAAAAAACAAGAAATAATTACTTTTAAACCTATTTATGAAAAAGAATTAGTAGATGGTATGTATTCTAATTGAATAAAAGCTGTAAATAAAACATTAAATTGAAAGGAAACTAATGAAAAAGAAACTGAAAGTTAGTATCATTTTATCGACTTTATTATCTGTTGCAGCGGCACCAATTATTGTATTTTCTGTAACAAGCTGTTCAACAATAAGTTCTAAATCACATACAAATATTGAAAATGATATGCAACAATATGCTAATGATAATTCAATATCATTAGGATTTATGTTTCAACCAAATTATAATTATGTTTGAAGTAGAATAAATAGTTTTTTTCAAACTAGTGATTTAATCGAAGCATTTGAGGATCAAATTTTAATTGGATTATATCAACAACTTACTAATCCAAATCTTAGCGGATCATTTAATTTATTATTTGGAACAAGTTGAATGATTGATTACAAATTAAATTCTAATTCATCAATAAATACTTATTATTTAGCAACAAATGCGCATGTATTAGATTTATCTTATACAATTTCACAAGAAATTATAACTCAAAACACAAGATTAAATTTTGAATTTACATTTCCTGTTAATAGTGAATCTGTAGCAAATTTAAGATTATTTTTGTCTCAACCACAAGGTAAAAGTAATCAGAATATTGAATATAATGCTGAATATGCAGATTTTTTTGAAACTTGATATCAAACTCCAATTAATAAAAATAATATAAATGCAAATATTATTCAATATGCAAATGATAAAAATGCTAAAAAGTTTGATTTTAGTTTAAATGTTATTAATACAAGAAACAATGCACAATATATGAGGTTAATAGATTCTAGTAATAATGATAAAAGTGTTGATGCAGTAATTGCTAATTCTCCACAAACTCCAGGTTTAGATTCAGCATTATTAAAATTAGAATTAAATCCAGAAACAATTAATATTAGTAGTAATGATTCAATTGCAAATAAACAAATTATTAAATTGAAAAGAATTTTTAAAGTTAATGAAAATTACTATGATAAAAATTCAAACTATATTTCAAAATTAAATGACACTTATAATAAATTAGAAAAAAATGCTATCAATAATTATTTAGAATCAGACAGTTTTCCTTTTGCTCTAAATCAAGAAATTAATGAATTAACAGTTGGTGGTTTTCCAGGAAATAATATTAAAAGTTATACATATTTTAATACTGGAACAACAGATATAATTAAGTATAATGAAGGTGTAAGAAGACCTTATATTAAATTTTTAAATGGTAATAAAATAAGTTATATAAAATATTATGAAAGCGATACATCATATTTAGGTGGAATAAATTTATTACCTGGTTCAAGTGGAAGTATGGTTTTAGACAATAATAATAAAATTGTTGGTATTTATTGAGGTGCACTAACAAGCGGAGAATATGGATTATTTATTCCTTTTCAATTTAAAAACAACAGTTCATTATGATCTAGATTAACTAATTTAATTACTACTAATTCTGAATTTTCAGGTAGTATGTTAAACAAAATTTTAACTTATAGTAAAAAATAAATTAGATGAATATCTTATTACAGAATTGTAGTAAGATATTTTTAATTTCTTATAAATAAAAACGCACTATTATATACTAAAAAGTTAATAAATTTTAAAATAAATAATAACTAAAATAATAGGTTATTAAATTTAAAATATTTTAAATTTTTCTAATATAATTAGAAATGTAGATTGTTAAAAAATAAACAATTTGAATCTTTTAAATGATTAATTATAAATGATGTTAAATATTAAAGAAATGAGGTCTTATGAAAAATAAAACTGCTATTTATGCATTGGGTGGTTTAGAAGAAATTGGTAAAAATACATATGTTGTAGAAACTGAAAAATCATTAGTTGTAGTTGATGCAGGAATTAAATTTACAAATGCATCAATGCCAGGTTTTGATGCTTTAGTAGCTAATTTTGATTATTTAAAACAAAAAGAACACAAAATTGCAGCATTAATTATTACACATGGTCATGAAGATCATATTGGTGGAATTCCATATTTATTAAAATTAGTTAATATTAAAAAAATTATTGCTTCTAGTTTAACAGCACAACTAATTATGAAAAAAGTTGCTGAACACAAAGATATTACTTGTCCTGAAATAGTTGTATTTGATAATTTAAATGAAGTTAAATTACACGATATTAAAGTTGAATTTTTTAGAGTTTGTCATAGTATTCCAGATTCATTTGGAGTTGGAATTCATACAAATGATGGATTAATTGTTTCAACTGGAGATTTTAGATTTGACTTTGCAACAAATGCTGATAATACAGACTTAGTAAAATTAATGCAAATTTCAAATAAAAAAGTTGATGTTTTATTATGTGAATCAACATCAGCTGAAGTTCCAGGATTTTCTGAATCAGAAAAATACATTATTAAAAATATTGAAGAAATAATTAGAAATGCTAAAGGTAGAATTTTCTTATCTACATTTGCAAGTAATTTATCTAGAATTGAACAAATTTTAATGTATGTAAAAAGTCTAAATAAAAAAATCTTAATGTTAGGAAGATCAATGGAAACAAACATTAAGATTAGTAGAAAATTAGGTTATTTAAAAATGACTGATTTAGATTTTATGATTTCTAAAGAATTTGCTAATTATCCAGATGACGAAATTTTTGTAATTTTAACAGGTTCTCAAGGGGAAGAAACAGCTGCTTTAAATGCTATTGCTAATGGTAAACATCCTAAGATAGCATTCAAACCAAATGACACAGTTATTTTATCTTCAAATCCAATTCCTGGTAATTTTGCACAAGTTGAAATGTTAGTTAATAAATTATATAAATTAGGTGTTAATGTAATTGAAAATACACCTGAGAAAAAAATTCATGCTTCAGGTCATGCAACTAGAAGTGAATTACAATTAATGATTAAAGCTATTAATCCAAAATATATTATGCCAATACATGGTGAATATAAAATGTTAAAAGCTTTAAAACAAAATGCAATTGATTTAGGGTTTGATGAAAAAGATATTTTTATTGCTAAAAATGGACAAATTGCGTTTTTAGAAAAACACAAATTATCATTAAGTGATACTTTTGTTGATGCTCGTCCAATGTTTATTAACAGTGGTGAATTAAATGCAAATGCACAAGAATTATTAGAAACTAGAGAAATTTTATCAACTGATGGTTTTGTATTAATTAGTGTTAGACATAGTATTCAAAAAGGAAAATTGATTTCAATATCTTTAACTCCACGTGGAACATTCTTAGCAAGAGAATCAACAAATATTATTACAAAAATAATTAATGAACTTAAAGCTAAAGTTAATGAATATTGATCAACACATAAAGATTATACTTTAGATCAAACAAGTAAAATTATTACTCCAATAGTAAAAGAATTTATTTGAAAATTTAAAAGAAAGAATCCATTAATTTATATTGAATATATGAATATGGATGATGTTGAAAGCATTATTAAAAAAAGTGATTTTATTAAAACTGATCAAGAAGAAATTATTAAAGAAGATATTTCTACTGAAGATTCATTTAATGAGGAGACTGAATAATTAATTATGGAAAAACATGAACAAATTAGACCAAATGCCAAAAAAATTAAATTATCAAATTCAATAGCAATTGGGGGAATGATTGCTTTTGGTAAAAGTACAATATCAAATGCTTTAAAAAATGCAATTGAAAATTCAAACGTTATTTATGAACTTGATGATAATGATCAATTAATGATGTTGTTATTAGAAAAAATGTATGAGAGAGAAGATAATGAATTATTTGGACCATTATTTCAACTTTATTTTGTTTTAAATAGATTTAGAAATTATAAAAAGAATTGTAATCAAAAAAACTTAACAATTTTCGATCGTTCAATTTTTGAAGATTGATTATTTGCAAATGAAAATATTTCTCGTCCAGCTGTATTTAATTATTACAACAGTTTATGAACTTCTATTGTAAATGAATTAATTTATGAGTTAGGAGTTCCTAAACTATACATAATTTTAGATGGCGATTGAGACTTATTTGAGGAAAGAATTTATAAAAGAAATCGTGAAGTTGAAATTGCTAATTATGAAAAAAATAAAGAATATTTTAAACATTTATTAAATATCTATAAAGATTATTTAGTTAATGTATGTAAAGATTTTGGTATTAACTATTTAATTATTCCAGCAAATTTGACAACAGAAGAACAAGTAAAAATTGTTTTAAAGAAATTAAGTGAGATTGAAAAATATGAATCTAAATAAAATCGATAAAAATGTAGAACATAATGAAAATTGTATTTTTTGCAAAATAGTTAAAAAAGAAATACCAGCAAAAATAATTGCAGAAAATGATAAAGCATTAGCTTTTTTAGATATTTCTCCAGCTAGTGTTGGACATTCATTAATTATTCCTAAAAAACACTTTATTGATTTATCTAATACTAGTGCTGATTATTTAAATGCAGTAATAAATTTAGCTAAATTTACAGCAAATATTTTAGAAGAAACTAAATCATTAGATGTTTGAGGTATTAACTATTTATCTAATCAAGGTTCAATTGCTGGACAAGTTGTAAATCATTTTCATATGCATGTAATTCCTAAATATGCAGTTAATGAAGGATTTAAAACAGTAACTGAAAATATTTATTTAGATAAAGATGTTGACCAAGTTCATGAATTATTATTAAAAACAGCAAAAAAACATTTAAAAAATAAATATCAAAAGGCAGTTGACAATGTGCAAAAAGAAGAAACAAAAAAATAAAATAGAAACTTTAGTACAAACATTAATTGATAATAAATTAACTATAGCTACATGTGAATCTGCAAGTTGTGGAAAATTAGCAGCAACTTTTGGTAGTGTTCCTGGGGTAAGTGCTTGTTTTCAAGGTGGATTAATAACTTATTCAAATGAAGCAAAAGTTATTTTAGCAAATGTAGATTACAAATCAATTAATGAATTTAGTGCAATTAGTTCTCAAGTTGCTATTGAAATGGCTTTAAATTGTTCAAAATTATTAAATACTAGTATAGGTGTTTCTATTACTGGTAACGCAGGACCTAGTGCATCAGAAAACCAACCAGTTGGTAAATTTTTTGTAGGTTTATCTGTTTTTGAAAAAACTGATAGCTATGAATTTTTATTAGATCCAAAATTTAGTAGACAAGAAATGATTGATATTATTATTAATAAAGTTATTGATACTATATATGAT
>CAMWRJ010000016.1 GCA_947176635.1 uncultured Mycoplasmataceae bacterium | reverse complement strand
ATAATATTTTTGCTAATAAATATGATTCATTAAATTTGACATTATTAATTGATGAGTGAGAAAATAATAAATTAGATGAAAATACATTTAGTGTTATTGAATTAGATATTAATAAATTAAATGTTAAAACTTATAATAAAGAATCATTAAAAAATAAAGGATGAACACAAAATCAATTTAATAAAATTGAAGAAATTCCTTATACTTCTGAAGTCTTAAATAAGAAAATAGTTAATCAAAATTTTAATACTATTTGAAAAGATAAAAAATTTCTTACAACAAATGATTTATCAAATTATAAATATATTAAACCTGATTCATTTGATGACTTAACTTTTGAATTAGATTATGTAGATATCTCTAATTTGGAAATAATAGCAAATTCTTTTTCTATAAAATGAAAAAATGTAAAAGAAATTAAAAGTATTAATAACAATAAACATAAAGTAGTTAATAATATTTTATTTTTAAAATATAGAGATTATTGATGAGCTAACACGCTAGCTAATAGAAATATTGAAATAGAAAATTTAGTGTTTCCTAAATCAACAGAAATTGAATCACAAAATCAAGATAAATATGCAATAAGTGATTATTTTTACAATGTAGAAATATTTAATAATGTTCATAAAATATCATTTAATAATCCAAATGAAGAATCTTCAGTTAGTATTTTTGGAGAAGCTTCATTTAAAAACTGTAATATTTTAGACGAAAATCTTAATTTGAATTATCATAGTAAATCTAATAAAAATTTAACTCATCAAAATATTGTTTTTAGATCATTAAGTTTTTACAACACTAATATTAGTGTTGTTGATATTAAATTAACATCAGATTCATTAAATAGAAAAATAATGTTATTTGGATTTCTTGTTTTTGCTAATAACAAAAATTTAATAAACTTTAATATTAGTGAAGATAATTTGAGTGACAACACTTTTGTAGACACAAATATTGCTTTACTGAATAATTGTGGACAATTACAGTTTTTTAATTTGAATGCAGGACAAATTCAATTAGCACCTTATTTGTTTATAGATTCTAATAATTTAAATAAAATTTATATTAATACTAATAATATTTATAATTTTTGAGACAATGTTTTTACAAATGAATATAAATCATTAGATTTAAAATTATTTTTTAAAAAAGCCAATTTTTATATAGATAATGATATTATAGAGAATCAATTTATTGGAATAGAAGTTGATATAAATAATTTAAATATTGAAATGTTTTATAATCCTGATATTAGTTATTCAGGTTTAACAAAAGAACAATTAAATAAAATTAAATTTAAAAATATGGACAAATTTTAATTTTCTATAAAGTAATAAATTACTTTTGCAAAGGATTATGTATGAATAAAGATAAAACAAAATTAAATATATTATTAAGTATTGCAATAATTTATTTATTGATATGTTTTGCTTTAGTAATATTTTTATTTATATCAATGATTTATATTGTAAAAGAAAATACTCCTGAAGATGATAAGCTAAATTTAATAACAGGTTTTTTTAGTATATTTTTTATATTAGTTGGATGATGCGAACCTCTTTCTTGAATTATAGTTTTTGGATTATTTTTATCTTTCTTTATTAGAACTACGTGTTCCATTTTAATATTCATTTTTGATTGGGATAATGCATGATGTAAAAAATATAAAAGATTATGAGGAATATTAACTTTACTATTATTGTCATGAATAGGCATATTTGCATTTGTTTTTACCGCTAAAAATCAAATAAAAACAGAATACAATCAAAATAATATTATTCAAGAAAACACCCAACTAATTCAAATTAATAAACCAACAACAATGCAATAAAATAGAAAATCACTCCATAAGAAGAATTTAATCTTTAATAGGAGTGATTTTTTATAAAATTGAGTTAATTTTCGAAAAAATAGAGTCTATCATTGTTAAAGATTTTAGCACATAAAACACCGAAAAAAATTATTTTTTTATTTAATTTTTTTTAAAAAAATGTAGTAATATTTGAGTATGTTAGCTAAAAGAAAATTAAATAAATTATTAATTTACTCTATCTCAATTCCAACTTCTATTGCCGTTATAACCGGTGCAACTGTTGGTGGTTATTTCTTGTCTTATAAATCTAACCCCTTCTTAAATTACAGTAAAGCACCAATCAACTCGTCGATAGAATCTTATCAAGCAGTGTATTATTCTTATTTAATCAACGATGCAAACTTAATAGTCTTACCAGGGTTCTCATTAGCAGAATCAATGACTGCATCTTTGTTAGATCCTAAGTATAATGACGCTGCTTTTTTATTATTAGACAGTGAATATGATGGTCCAGCAACAGCACAAGTTGCTAGCGCTAACTTTAGAAGTGACCAAGGTTCATTTGCTACAGGTGTTGCGATAGCAATGTATTTAAATGAATATAGTAAATACTTTTTAGATGATGAAAAGTTAACTTGAGGCACTTATGGAGGTATGCCGATTTCTTCAGTATCAAGTTTCATGGTTGGTATTCAATTAGGAATAGCTTGATTTAATTCAACAATAGCTGGTAAAGATAAACCAGGTACTACAGAAAAATTTTTATCAGTTGATCAAATTACATTAGGTAATAATCCAGGTGATAATTATTCATATGGATTTGGTCCAAATGATGCAGATGGCTTAATTGATAAATTCCTTCAAACGAATATAGATTGTTTAGTTCCAGTTTCTGGTCCACAAGCATTAACAGCAGCTAATAAAGTAGTAGCCAAAAATAAAAAAACAATTATTATTGGCGTTGATAGTGCTGTTGAAGAAGATAAAGTTATTCAAACTAAAAAATTACCAGGAGGTTCAGGTCAACCAGAATTTAATCAAGTTGTACCTTTCTCTAGTTTAAAAAATATTGGTTTAATGACTTATGAAATTTTAAATAATTTACAAAAAGGAATTTCATATAATTCTTCTGTAAATAATATAGGTGGGTTAGGATATCAATCATTAGGAACAATTGATAATGATTGTGTTGGTGTTAGTGGTATTGGTCAAGAATTCTTTTTACAAGCAATGAAAATAGCTTTAAATAAAGATATTGCAGATTATCAAGCAGCAACAAAAGAATTAGAAAATATCGAAATTTTTAAAAAATTAAATAAAGAGGGATATAGAAATTTTGTTGTATTACCTAATTCTAAAGAAGGTGAAACAATAAATATTGATACATATGAAAAAGAATCACCAAAAATTACAAATGATTGACAAACTTATATTCCGCTACCTGAAACTGGTCAAGTCCTTAAAGAAATGCCAGAACAATTACCAAATAATTTAACTAATAATTTCACTCAAAGTGATTGAGATTATAAAAGAAACACACCAAAACGTGTAGAACATCTTTTAGATCCAAAAACTAGTGGATTTGATAACAGAATAAAAATTACATTATCAACTCCAACATCTGTTTTATTAGATGCTTCCTTCTCTCAATCTTGTTATGATGGAATGGCAGCATTCTATAATAAAAACAATGTATCATTACCTTTTACAAATTCCACACAATCATTAATTGATTTAATTAAAAAAATTGGAACTGTAAAATATAATAATAAAGAGGAGGGATTATAAAAATATGAATAATGAGAGTAATCAAAAATTTGCAATTCAAATGATTGATATTACAAAAACCTTTTTAGGTGGAAAAGTTATCGCTAATGATAAATTATCATTAAAGGTTAAGAAAAATGAAGTTCATGCTTTAGTTGGTGAAAATGGAGCAGGAAAATCAACATTAATGTCAATTTTATTTGGGATTTATTCTCCAGATTATGGGCAAATTTTAATTAATGAAAAACAAGTTAATTTTAATTCAGCTAAAGATGCTACAAAATATGGATTAGGTATGGTTCATCAACATTTTAAATTGATTGATGAATTTAGTGTATTAGATAACATTATCTTAGGTGATGAACACACTGAAATAGTATCTCATATTAAAAGAAAACAAATTAAAGTTCAACTAAATAGATTAATTAAGAAATATAATTTCAACATAAATTTAGATGATAAAATCAAAAATTTAACAGTTGGGCAACAACAAAAAGTTGAAATATTAAAATTAATTTATCGTAACATAGATATTTTAATTTTTGATGAACCTACAGCAGTTTTATCAAAAACTGAAATTGATAGTTTTTTAGAAATGATAAAAGATTTCCAAAAAGAAGGAAAAACAATTATCATTATTACTCATAAATTAAATGAAATTAAGGAAGTAGCTAATTGAGTTACAGTAATAAGACACGGTAAATATATTGATGATTTTAGTATTGATGCAAAATCAATATCTGAAATTGCTGAATCAATGGTTGGTTCTAAAATTGAAGAAATTAAAAATGATTCAGAGTTTGATAAAAACTCAGAAGTAAAATTATCTATTAAAAATTTAAATATTCAAAAATTCTTATACAAAGATCAAAAACATAGAGAAACATTACCAATTTCTTTTGATGTTCGTGCAGGTGAAATATTCGCAATTGCAGGTGTAGAAGGTAATGGTCAATCCGAATTAGGTCTTTTATTAACAGGTATGTTAAAAGACAATAATGCTCAAATTATCTTAGATGGTGTTGATATTAATCAATATACTATTGATAAAAGATTCCAAAATGGATTATCAGCAATTCCTGAAGATAGACATAAACATGGTTTAGTTTTAGACTTACCAATTTCATTTAATGCAGTTATTCATGATTTATCTAAACAACCTATTAGTACTCATGGATTTATTAAAGAAAACAATATTTTAAAAAGATCAACAGAAATTATTTCAAAATATGATGTAAGAGGTACTACAAGAGGTACAAGTGTTGCAAGAAATTTATCTGGTGGTAATCAACAAAAATTAATTATTGGTAGAGAAATGGAAAGAAATTTTGAGTTATTACTTTTATCTCAACCAACAAGAGGTATGGATTTAGGTGCAATTTCTTTCATTCATAAAAAAATCTTAGAAGCTAAAGCAAATAAAAAAGCAGTAATTTTAATATCTTATGAACTAGATGAAATTATCGGATTAGCTGATACTATTGCAATTATGCAAAATGGTTTAATTGTTCAAACTGGTTCTAAAAAAGAAATGACAAGACAAAAAATTGGTGAATTAATGATGGAGGGTACCAATATATGTTAAAAGTTAAAACGAAATTGTTTTGAGATTCATTTTTACATTCAAATAAAAGTAAATCAAAAACAAAATTAATCTTAACAGTTGCGTTATCAATTTTTCTTTCAATATTATTAGCAGTAATTATTGCTGCAGCATCAGGAATTAATCCTGGTCAATTAATTGGAGGTTTATTTGTTAATGCAGTAAATGATCCGAAAACATTAGCGATTAATGTTTCTATCTTTATAGTAGCAGGTTTATCATTTATCTTTGCTTATAAAGTAGGTTTATTCAATATTGGTATTACTGGTCAAATGATGACAGCTGGTATTACATGTTTAGGAATAGCTACAGCAATAGGAAATAGTTTCCCAGCTGGTTTATCTCAAATATTCATGCTAATAATTGCAATGCTTGTTGCAATGGCAGTTGGTATGATTGTCATCTTATTAAAAGTTTATTTAAATGTTAATGAAGTAATTAGTTCAATCTTAATTAACTGAATCGTATTCTTTTTAGTTAGATTAATTGTATTACAAACAAGTTTAAATCCAAGTCCAGGAACTGAAACTAATTATTCTGTTCCATTCCCAGAAACATTTAGATTAGCAATTGATGGTACTAGACACTGATATTCAGGTGGATGAATTCCAGTTTTAATTATTACAGGTATTTTAGTTGCAGCAGTAGCAGTTACATTAAAATATACAGTATTTGGTAGAAAAGTGATTTCAGTAGGTAAATCATTCTCTGCAAGTAAATATTTAGGTATTAATACAAAAATGATACTATTTGCCTCAATGGCAATTTCATCAGCAATAGCAGGTATCTTAGGATACTTATTATATGCTTCAAAATCTTCACCATCAATTCCAGTTTCAATGTCAGTTGATGCTTTACCAGTTGAAGGTATGAACGGTGTTTCAATTGGTTTAATATCATTATGTAATCCAGTAGCAACAATTCCAGTTGCATTTGTATTAGGTTGAATTCAAACATCAAGTTCATTATTATTCCCAGTTCCTGCAACAGTAGCTGATTTAATTAATGGTTTTGTTATTTTAGGTGCAGCATTATTTACATTATTCTTACAATTTAAACCATGAATTTGACTTAATCAATGATTAGTATGTAAAAATTATGCGAAAAATCACCAAAAATTTGTAAATGAATTTGATATTATGTCATCTAAATATTTCTCAATGATGTCTGAGTTATCAGATTATTTAAAAATTAAAAAATATAAAAATAAAATTGTTAAATTATCAGAATCAATTGAAGTAACTAAAAAAATGATTAATTCAATTGAAATCAATGAAGATGATGAAAAACTATTAGCATCATTAAATAAAAAATTAAATAAATTAATCAATTCAAAAAAATCATTAGAAAACTCAATTGTTGAATTTGATAAAGCTATTGATACTTGAAATTTAAATATTAGTTCAGATGAAATTAAAAAAATGATTAATGAAAATTTAGAATCATTCATTAACTTAATTTATTCAAAATATTCTTATGAATTAGTTCAAATTAAAGCTCAATTTAAAAAACGTAATTTAGTAGATAAAGCATCTCAAACATTCTGATCTGAATTTGAAAAACAAAAAAATAAAGAATTAACAATCGATGCTATTCATTTATCTGAAATTAAATCAATTAAAAAAGTAGAAGATAAAATTTATAACATTGAATTCGGAATGAAACAAAAATTAGATGAAAAATTACAATTATTAAATGACAACGTTGAAGTAATTAAATTCAATTATGAAAATAAAATTGCTAAATTAGAAAAGAAATTAGCTAAATATGAACAAGAAGACAATTTAGAATTAATTGAAGCAATTAAAATTAAAATTGAATTATTAAAACAACAATCAGAAATTAAAGTAAATGCATATAAAGAAAAAATTAAAGTTAAAACTGCAGAGTGAACAACAAAATTCGAAAATAACTTTAATCAAAAACAAGCATTAATTCCAAATTATGAAGAAACAATTCAAAAAATTAAATCAGATTATTCTGAATTAGAAAATAAATTTATTAATGATTACAACAATAAAGTATCAACAAAAATTATTTCTAGAGAAAAATTAGATAAAGTATATTCTCAATCAATTAAAAAAGCAGAAAAAATTGAATTAGATTCTGAACAAAAAGAATTATTAATTAAATGAATTAATGACTCTTACAACCATGCTTTATCTAAAAATAAAGGAGTAGCATAATATGGAATTTAATTTAATACTTAATGCAGCAATGCTATTCTCAACGATTTTAATCTTAGGTGCAGTCTCTGGTTATTTTAGTGAACGTGTTGGTATTGCAAACATTTCAATCAATGGTCAAATGACTTTTGGTGCAATGATATTTACAATCTTCGCTGGTTTATTTCAACCATTAGGTAATGGAACATTTGTTATCCCATTATTATTAGCAACAATCTTAGCAGTTGCTTCCTCAACACTATTTGGTTATTTAACAATTAAATTAAAAGCAGATCAAATTGTTGCAGGTACTGCAATTAACTTAGTTGTTGCTGGTTTAGGAACTTTCTTAACTAGTCCATTAGGTCCAATCGTATCAGATGGTGCTTTCTCAAAATTAACTTCAAACTATTTAGGAATGTTAGAAATTAATGGATCAGGTGTTTATGGCACAACAGTAATAATCTTCTTATTAACTTTAATCTTAGTTGCTGGTATGTATTATATTATCAGATTTACTCCATTTGGTTTAAGATTACGTGCAATTGGTAACAATCCAAATGCAGTAGATGCTCAAGGTGTAAATGTTATTAGATATCAATGAATAGCAATTACAATTAGTGGATTATTTGCTGGTTTAGCTGGTGGATTATTCATGTTTACAAAAGGTGGAACATTTGAAGGTGATGTTTCAGGATATGGTTTCTTAGCATTAGCTATCTTAATTGCTGGTTCTTGAAGAATTCCTTTAATTGTAGGTGTATCAATTATCTTTGCTGTAATTACTACAGTATTTAAAAATATTACATCAATACCAAGTGATATTGGTAAAATGTTACCATACTTAATCACTTTAATTGGTATGGTTGCCTTCTCAAAATGAAATGTAGCACCAAAAAATATTGGTATTCCATTTGATAAATCTAAACGTTAATATTCATAAATAATTTTTTATAAGACTATAGTATTAAAAGCTATAGTTTTTTTATATCAACTCAATTCTTCCAGGAAAATAGATTGTTAATTCTTCACCAAACTTTTTACATCATTCTTCATCTATTTTCTTTATTTTGTCTTGAGCTAAAATATTTTGAAAATTAATTTTATAAAAACTATTAGTAAGATTGAAATAAATAATAAGAAATGAAATACCTTGATGTTCATATATTGTTTGCATATATTTTCATTGATGCTCAGCAATGTTTCTTAAATAAAAATACTTATTATTAGTTTGTTTAGCTTCAATACAAATAAATTTACCTTGATATATTCCATAATAATCAACATTACTTTTTAAATATAATCTTCCTTTAATTACATTTTCTTTATTTTCAAATATTTTTATAGGTATTGGTAATTTATGAATAATAGCAATATTATTTTGTTTATAAAATTTAATTGAATTATTGATAATTTCTTCTAAATACATACCTTTATTGCTATTTAATTTCATATTTATTAACCCCATTATTAATTAATGTGTTAAAACTAATATATACAAAAAATATTTATAATTTTGGAGTTTAAAATAATGGCTACAATTTTTCATGCAAAAGACCTAAGACCAGGTCATACATTTCATTTTAATGGAAACATTTATCAAGTAATTGAAAATTCATTTAACAAAACAGCAATGCGTGAAGGTATTGTTAAATGTAAAGTTAAAAATTTAAGAACAGGTGCAATTACAACTGAAGTTTTAACTGGTGAAAAACTAGAACAAGCACCAATTGAAAATACAAAAATGACATTCTCTTATGATGATGGAAGTAATTTTGTATTTATGGATAATGAAACATTTGAACAAGTTGAAATTCCTCATTTTCAATTAGAATGAGAAAAGAATTTTATTACTGAAGGTACAGAAGTTTCAATTATGAGATTTGAAAACGAATTATTAGGTGCAAGTTTACCTGATCAAGTTGTAGTAGATGTTGCAGAAGCTGAAGAAGCTGTACAAGGTAATACTGTACAAAACATTACAAAAAAAGCTTGATTATCAACAGGTTATGAAGTTTTAGTACCTCAATTTATTAAAACAGGGGAAAAAATTATTGTAAGAACTAGTGATGGTGAATATGTAGGGAGAGCTAAATAATATTTACTATGCAAGAGATTAAATCTCAATGAATGAAAAGAGTTAATGTAACTCAACTAATCTATTCTTATTTAATATTTCCTATTAGAAGTAATAAATTTATAGAAATTTGTTTAGATAATTATAATTTTGATGCAAATCAAATTAAAATTATTGAATATTTTTTAACAAATAAATCAGAAATTGAAAAACAAGTTAATAAATATGTTAAAGCAGGTTGAAACTTTGAAAGATTAAATACTGTTGATCAAGCAATTATTTATTGTGCTATTTCTGAAAAAAATACTTTAAATACAGATAAAAATATTATTATTGATGAATCTGTGAAAACAGCAAAAAACTTTTCTGATATAGATAGTTATGAATTCATCAATGCAATTTTAGATAAAATTCTTTAGTTATGCAAAAAGTATTTGCTAAAAAATTAAAAGACACAATTTTTAGTTTTTATGATGATGATATTTATCATTTAACTAAAGTTTTAAGAGTCAAATTAAACGATGAAATTATTTGTATTTATGAACAAAATAAATATTTATGTAAAATTATTTCATTAAGCCCCTTTTTAGCTGAAATTAAAGACAAAATTAATACTTTAGAACAAGAATATACAATTGATTTATTTCAAGCTGTAATTAAGCCAAAATCATTTGAATTAATTTTTAAAAAAGCAATTGAAATGAATACTAATAGTTTTTATCCAGTAACTTTTTCTAGATCTCAAACAAATTTAATTAAAGAATTAAGATTAAATACTTTAAGTAAAGTTTGTAGTAGTCAAGCTAATAGAGATAATTTAATGAATGTTTATGAACCATTAAATT
>CAMWRJ010000015.1 GCA_947176635.1 uncultured Mycoplasmataceae bacterium | reverse complement strand
AATTATTATAAATGATTATATAATTAAGTTAATTTACACTATAAACATTATTAACATTAATAGTTAGTAATGTTTTTTAATAATAATTTTTTGATTTTTAAAGAAAGGAAACTATGTCAACAGTATCAACTAAAACAGCTAAGAAAATTGGATTAATTGGATCGATTGCATTATTAATCGGTGCCGTTATCGGTATAGGTATTTTCTTTAAAAATGGATCAGTATTTGGAACTAACAATGAAAATGGAATTGGTGTTTTAATTTCGTGAATATTAGCTTCGATAATTGCTTTTTGTACAGCATTGAGTTTTGCAGAAATTGGTTTTGGAAAACGTAAAGGTGCAGGTTTAGCTGGTTCAATGGAAGCAATGTATGGACAAAAAGTTGGAAGATTTATAAATTTTAATCAAAACTTTTTCTATTATGGAATTTTAAATTTATCAATTGCATTATTTTCAGCAGAAGCAATTTTTAATTTAGTTCCTAAAGACACAAATTTTACTAATAATTTACATATTGGTTTTGTTTTTTTATTAGGAATCAGTTTGTTAGTTATTTTTTTAATTTTTAATTATCTATCAGTTAAATGATCTACTAGATTTCAAGTTTTAGCTTCAAGTTTGAAATTTTTTCCTTTAATAGCAGTAGCGATTGCAGGTCTTGTGTTCGGTATTCAAAATCCAGATCAAAATTTATTTGTAAAAAATTCTCCAACTCAAGGATTAAGTTTTAATAGTATTATAATTTCTTTACCTGGTATTTTATTTGCATTTGATTCTTTTTTAAGTATTGGAACAATTAAAAATGAAATGAGAGATGCAAGAAAACAAGTTCCTTTAACAATTATTATAGGAATGATTATTGTTATAATTTTTTATTTATTTGTAACAGTTGGACAAATTTTTGCTGGTATTGGTGTAGCACCTGACTTATTTGATAAAATTTTCGAAAATAATGAAATAGCAAAACAAGTTTCATCATCTATTTTAAATATTTTCATTTTAGTATCAATTATTGGTGTTTTAAATTCACTTATTTTAACTGGTTTAAGAAGCTTTGAACAGTCAATCAAAAGTCGTTTATTTTATGGTTATTGATTATTTGATAAAATAATTCAAAAGCATGATGATAAATTAAAATCAGGAATAATAATTGCAAGTATAACATATTGTTTTTGATTAGTAATTATTTTAATACCTTCAGTTATTATTAATACAGATGCATTTATTGATGGAATTTCTAATTTTCCAACTTTATTTATGTTTGGTGTTTATGGAACAATTGTTTTAAAAGGTTTAATTAATCGTGCTAAAAAAATCGAACCAGAACAAAAAGTTAAAGGTTTTTGATTTGTAGGAATTATTTCAGTAATTGGTTGTTATTTAGTTTTTGGTTATTTATTTTTTTGAGAATACACATTTAGTTTAATTACTGATTTTAATAAAATATTAGCTTGAGGTTTGTTTATATCGCATGATTATAAAACTCCAAAATGAGTAGGATCAATTTGATTTATAGGATGTTTAATTTTCTTTGTGGTTGCACCAATTATCAATGATACATTATTAAAAAATAGATATAAAAAATTAAGTATGAAATTTGTTGATTCTTATATTGATAATAATTCATTAACAAATTCTGACACTATAATTTCAAAAGAAGAATTAGACAACATAAATAGTGATAAAATAGAAGAAAGATTTATTATTGTTCCTTCAAATTTAGAAGAACTTGAAATTTTAAAAAAGGAATTAATTATCTAATGGCAAAAAAAGTTACTTTAGTTTGTGAAAATTGTTTAAGTAGAAATTATCAAACAACAAAAAATCAATATTCTACCGAACGTTTATCTTTAAATAAATTTTGTAAAACTTGTAATTGTAGTACTATTCATAAGGAAACAAAATAATTATGTCTAAAAGTAATAGAGTAAAAAGAAAATATAGTGTTTGAGAAAAGAAATTAAGATCTTTAGAACATAAATATCAAATTGATAGATTAAATAAATCTGAATTTGAAAAATTTAAACAAGAACTTGAAGAAAAAGAAGAAAAATATTATCAATTAACAGTTTTAAAAAAGAAAATTGAATTAGTTAGCAAAAAAAGTAAAGAATTAGAAAAACAATTTAAACAAAAAAAATCAGAGTTTGCATCTAGAAATGAATATAAAAAAGCATTTAAAGAAAATAAATTAAAAAGACAAGAAATTATTCATCAATTAAAAGCTGAATACAAAAAAATGAAATTAGCTTATTGTTATGAATTTGAAACATTTAGTTATAAAATGAAAAGATGATTCTTTGGAATGGGTAAAGAATTTAATAGAATTTCTTGAATGTCAATGAAAAATGTTTTAATTAGTTTTTCAATAGTAATTTCAATAACAATATTTTTATCTTTAATCTTTCTTGCTATTGATCAAATATTTAGCTTATTTATATAATTTAAAAGGAGATTTATATGTCAAATGTAATTAATGAAAAGTTATTTCAATGATATATTGTAACAACAGTTGCTGGTAAAGAAGATATAGTAATTAATAATTTATGAGGAAAAATTAGATCTTATAATTATGAAGATTATGTACAAGATATTAGAGTAATTAAAGAAAAATTAGTAGAAATTAAATCATTTACAGCTGATAATGCTCCTAATATCATGAGAAACACTTCAAAAATTAAATGAGAAACAATTTTAAATAGTGATGGTTCAGTTGCTGAATATCGTAAAACTAGAACTGAAGAAAAAAATAAATTCTCAGGTTATATTTTTGTAAAAATGTATATTAATGATGAATTATGATTTATTATTAGAAATACTGAATCAGTAACAGGATTAGTTGGTTCATCTGGTAAAAATTCAAAACCAATTCCAGTTGGTTCATATGAAATTGAAAGAATTTTAAATTCAGATAGATATGATTCAATTGATGATTTATCAACAATGGGTGTAACTAAAATCGAAAAAACTAAAAATGATATTATTTTAGAAAAAGAATATTATGAATGTGATTTTGAAGTAGGATCTAAAGTAAAAATTATTAGTGGTTCAATGGAAAATCAAGAAGGAATTGTTACTTCAATAAATAATCAAAAAGGAACTGCAAGTATTGAAATAGATTTATTTGGACAAATTCAAGAAATTACATTAGAATTTAATCAAATTGAAGAGATAAAATAGCTTTACTATAAAGAGATTTTTATCTCTTTTTTTGATATAATATATAAGTCTATTTTGAATAGACAATAACCGCATTTAATTGGTTATTAAGTGATTATTCCACCAATTGAAGCGAGATCATAAATAAAGGAGTTTCACATGTTTGCAATTATTCAAACAGGTGGTAAACAATATAAAGTACAAGAAGGTGACATTATATATGTTGAAAAAATTGACTCAGAAGTTGGTACTGAAGTTAAATTTGATCAAGTTTTAATGTTAGATTCTAAAATTGGAAGCCCATTCATTAATGGTGCAAGTGTAAGTGCTGTTATTGAAAAACATGGAAAACAAAAAAAGATCAGTATTATTAAATTTAAATCTAAAAAACACCATTACAAAAGACAAGGTCATAGACAACCATACACTAAATTAGTAATTAAATCTATTAGCGCAAAATAATGATTAAAATTAATTTTTATCAAAATGGATATATTGTTTCAGGACATGCAAATTTTTCATCAAATAATGATGTTGTATGTGCTGGTGTAAGTTCAATTGTTATTGGTTCTATTAATTGATTTAAACCTCAAGATATTATCGTTAAAATTGATGATGGTTATCTTTTAATGAAATTTAAATCAAATCTAGAATATTGTATTAATTATCTTGAATTAATTAAAATTCAATTAGAATCAATTGCAGTTAATCCAAATTATAAAAAATATTTAAAAATATCTTATTTTAATACGTTAATTCAAGGAGAAAATGATGCAAAATAAAATTTTATTTGTAACTGATTTACAGTTATTTGCTTCTAAAAAAGGTGTGGGTTCTACTAAAAATGGTAGAGATTCTAATCCAAAGTATTTAGGTGCTAAATTAGGTGATGGACAATTTACAAAAGCTGGTCAAATTATTTACAGACAAAGAGGAAATAAAATTTACCCTGGTAAAAATGTAGGACAAGGTAAAGATCATACTTTATTTGCTCTTGTAGAAGGTACTGTAAAATACGAAAAATTCATGGGTTCTAAAACAAAAGTTAGTGTTATTGAAAACACTAAATAATAAATTATTGTTTATTTGATTTAATAAAAAAATAAAGGCTTGATTAAATTTATCAAACCTTTATTTTTATTTTATTAAGAAAAAGTATTAATGAAATTTAGTGTGTTTTCTAGCTTCTTTTTCTTTTTCTTTTTTTCTAAGACCTGGTCTTAGATAGTATTCATGTCTTTTAGAGTCTCTTTTAGTTTCATTAGCAATTCTTTTGAATCTTTTAAGAGCTTTTTCAACATCACCGTTTTCAACAATGATTCCTCTTGACACAGAACTCACCCATTTCTTTATAAAAATTTTTTAATATATTTATTTATATAACATTTTTATTAAAATAATGCAAAATATTTTAAAAATAAGTCAAAATATTTAAAGATATAAATATATAATATATTTATATATTTTTCACAAGATAGGTTTATTATGACAAATGAAATAAAAGAAATTCAAATTAATACAGAATATATTGAATTAGGAAAATTTCTTAAATGATCCGGAATTGTTAGTATGGGATCAGAAGTAAAAGAATTTTTACTAAACAATAAAATATTAGTAAATGATGAATTTGAAAATAGACGGGGAAGAAAAATATATAAAGGAATGATTATAAAAGTTAATAATGATTTTTTTAAAATAATTTAATGAGGAGAGAAATCAATGAGTGATAAAAAATATAATCAAGATAGTATTAGAGTTTTAGAAGGTTTAGAAGCAGTACGTGTTAGACCAGGGATGTATATTGGTTCTACTAACTCACAAGGTTTACACCACATGATTTGAGAAATTGTAGATAACTCAATTGACGAAGCAATGGCTGGATATGCTTCAACAGTAACAATCTCGATAAATGAAGATGACTCAATTAGTGTTGAAGATGACGGAAGAGGTATTCCTATTGAAACTCATAGTCAAACAAATATGTCTACAGTTAAAACGGTATTAACAGTTTTACATGCTGGTGGTAAATTTGATAATGAATCATATAAAGTTTCAGGTGGATTACATGGTGTTGGTGCTTCAGTTGTTAATGCATTAAGTGAATGATTTAGAGTTTGAGTTTGAAAAAATTCAGATGAACATTTTTTAGAATTTAAAAACGGTGGTCAAACTGATAAAGATTTAGAAAAAATCGGCATCAATAAAGAAAAAACTAATGGTACAAAAATTCAATTTTATCCTGATTTTACAATTATGGAACCTAATCCATGAGATGAAAATAAAATCATTAATAGGTTAAAAGAATTAGCATATTTAAATAAAGGAATTAAAATTATCTTTAATTCATTTAAAACTAACAGATCATTTGAATGATGCTTTGAAGGTGGTTTAATTGAGTATGTTAAAGATTTAAATTCAGAAAAAGAAGTTTTATTTAATGATATTATTTATGGAGAAAAAGTTGATGATGTTCCAGTTGTAAATCAAGCAAGAGTTGGAACAGAAAAATCAACATATTCAATTAGATGTGAATTAGCTTTCCAATATAGTAAAAACTATACTTCTTCAATTCATAGTTTTTGTAACAATATTAATACTATTGAAGGTGGGACTCATGAGGAAGGTTTTTTATCAGCAATTGTAAAAGTTATTAATAAATATGCATTAGATAAAAAAATGGTAAAAGATGCAAATGAAAAAGTAACTAGAGAAGATGTAGTTGAAGGTTTAACAGCAATTATTTCAATTAAACACCCTAATCCTCAATACGAAGGTCAAACTAAAAAGAAATTAGGTAATAGTGAAGTTAGAAAATTTGTAAATACTGTCACTGAAGAAATTTTTGAAAAATTTATGTTAGAAAACCCAACAATAGCTGAAATGATTGTTAAACGTGCTTTTTTTGCAGCTGATGCTAGAAAAAAATCTCAAAAAGTACGTGAAGAAGCAAGAAGAAAATCTCCATTTGAATCTAATTCATTACCTGGTAAATTAGCTGATTGTTCATGTAGAGATGCAAGCGTAACAGAATTATATATTGTCGAAGGGGATTCTGCTGGTGGTAGTGCAAAAACTGGAAGAGAAAGAGAATACCAAGCAATATTACCATTAAAAGGTAAAATTTTAAATGTTGAAAAAAGCCATTATGAAAAAATATTATCTAATGATGAAATTTCTTATATGATTTCAGCAATTGGTACAGGTATTTCAGGTAATTATAATAGAGATAATTTAAGATATAACAAAATTATTATTATGACCGATGCCGATGTTGATGGTAGTCATATTAGAACATTATTATTAACTTTCTTCTTTAGATATATGAAAGAATTAATTTTAGATGGTCATGTTTATATAGCACAACCTCCTTTATATAAATTTACACAAGGTAAACAAATTTCATATGCTTATTCTGATGAAGAATTAGCTGAATTAAAAAAGAATGCTGAAAATTCAAGATTTAATATTCAAAGATATAAAGGTTTAGGGGAAATGAATCCTGAACAATTATGAGAAACTACTATGGATCCAAAAAATAGAGTTTTATTACAAGTATCTGTACAAGATGCGATAGCTGCTGATAAAGCATTTACATTATTTATGGGAGATGATGTTCCTCCAAGAAAAGAATATATTGAACAACATGCAGAATATGTAAAAGATATTGATGCATAATTTAGAAAGGAAATGTTATGGCAAAAAAAGGTCGTTTAACAGTTGATGAAATTAAAGAACAATTATCTCAATCAAAAATTAATGATTTAGAAATTACAAATGAACTTGAAACATCATTTATGTCTTATGCAATGTCAGTTATTGTATCAAGAGCACTACCTAATATTTATGATGGTTTTAAACCAGTTCATAGAAGAGTTTTATATGCAGCTTATGGACTTGGAATGCATGCTGATAAACCATATAAAAAATCAGCACGTTTAGTCGGTGAAGTTATTGGTAAATATCACCCTCATGGTGATGCTGCTGTTTATCAAACAATGGTTAGAATGGCACAAGATTTTAGTTTAAGATATATGTTAATGGATGGTCATGGTAACTTTGGGTCAATTGATGGTGATTCAGCTGCTGCAATGCGTTATACTGAAATTAGATTATCTAAAATATCAGATGAAATTCTAGAAAATATTGATAAAGATACAGTTCAATTTGTAGAAAATTATGATGGTAATGAAAAAGAACCAACTGTATTACCTGGATCATTTCCTAACTTATTAGCAAATGGAAGTAATGGTATTGCTGTTGGTATGTCAACAAATATGCCTCCACATAATTTAAATGAAATTTGTGATGCAATAAAATTTCAAATTGCTAATCCAGATTGTTCAATTGATGAATTAATGGAATATATTAAAGGTCCAGATTTCCCAACATATGGTGAAATTTTAGGTGATGAAGGAATTAAAAATTATTTTAGAACAGGTAAAGGTTCTGTAATTATCAGATCAAAACATACTATTGAAGAAAATCCAAATGGTAAATCTTCAATTATTATTACAGAAATTCCTTATGCTGTAAATAAAACTTCTTTAATTGAAAAAATTGTAGAACTTGTTAAAAAAGAAGAATTAAAAGATATTACTGATTTAAGAGATGAATCAAACAGAGATGGTATTAGAATTGTAATTGAATTAAAAAGAGAAGCAATTCCAAATATTGTTTTAAATAAACTTTATAAATCTTCACAATTACAAGTTAATTTTTCAGTTAATAATTTAGCCTTAGTTAATGGTGTTCCAAAAATTTTAAACTTAAAACAAATGATTTTTCATTATTTAGAACACCAACACAATATTATTATTAATAAATCTAAATTTGAACTTAAAAAAGCTGAAGAAAGAGTTCACATTTTAGAAGGTTTATTAAAAGTAATCACTAATATTGATGATGCTATTAAAATTATCAAAGAATCAGAATCAACTGAAATAGCAAGTGAAAGATTAATTCAACGTTTTGAATTAAGTGTTATTCAAGCTAAAGCAGTTCTTGATATGAGATTAAAATCATTAACAGGATTAGAACATCAAAAATTATCAGACGAATTAGCTGAATTAAAAGCATTAATTACTGATTTATTAGATATTATTAATTCTGAATTAAGAAGAAATAATATCATTATTGAAAAATTAGATTATTTTAAAAATAAATATGGTGATGAACGTAGAACACAAATTTTATATGGTGTTTCTGGCAATGTAGATGATGAAGCATTAATCGAAAAAGCTGATATTTTAATTACACAATCTGCAAAAGGATGATTTAAACGTGTACCAGTTGATACATACCGTACACAAAATAGAGGTGGAGTTGGTATTATTGGTGCAAAAACTCACTCAGATGATAGTATTGAAAAAATTGTTGTTTCAAATACTCATGCAGATTTATTATTCTTTACAAATTTAGGTAAAGTTTATAGAATTAGGGGACATCAAGTACCAATTGGGTCAAGAACTTCAAAAGGTGTTCCTGCACAAAATTTCTTAAATATTGAAAAAAATGAAAGAGTTCAAAGTATTATCACATTAAATGATAATGAATATGAAGAGGAAAAATATTTATTCTTTATTACAAAAAGTGGTGTTGTTAAACGTACAAGTATTAAAGAATTTGATTCAATAAGAAACAATGGTAAAATTGCAATAACATTAAGAGATAATGATGAATTATTTAATGTTCATATCACTAATGGAGAATCTGAAATAATGATTAGTTCTTCAAGTGGACGTGCTGTTAGATTTAATGAAACTAATGTTAGATGTATGGGAAGAACTGCATCTGGTGTTACAGGTATTGATTTAGAAGATCAATATGTAGTAGTTGGTTCAGGTACAACATTAGAAGGTAATTTAGTATTATCAATTGGTTCAAACGGTATAGGTAAATTATCTGATTATGAATTATACAGATTATCTAAAAGAGGTGCAAAAGGTGTTAAAACACTAAAAATTAATGAAAAAACAGGTAGTTTAGTAAGTATGTCATTATTAAACGAAGATGATGAAGTTTTATTAATTGCTAATTCAGGGAATATTATTAGATTAAAAGTTTCTAAAATTTCAGTAATTGGAAGAAATGCATCTGGTGTTAAAATTATGAATTTAGATAAAAATGAATATATTAAATCAACTGCAGCATTTAAAGCTAATTTATTGGGTGATGAAGAATTTGAAGAATCAGACAACCATGAAGTTGTTGAATTAGGTGAATAAAATGTCTTTGGAAAACAAAGAATATTGTATTATTGGTATTGGTAAATTTTCACTAGAATTAGCAAATAATTTATTAAATGCTAATGCTAAGGTTGTCTTGATTGATTCTAATCACGAAAAAATTATTGAATTATCTTCTAATTATCAATATGTTTATGAAATTGATGCAAGAAATTTAAGTTCATTAGAATCTTTAAATCTTAAAGATTTTTCTAAAGTTATTGTTGGTGTTTCTAAAATGGAAGATTCAATTTTAATTGTTTCAAATTTAAAAAAATTAGGTGTTGAAAACATCATTGCTAATGTTAAAAATGATGTACAAAAAGAAGTTTTAAATGTTTTAGGTGGACATAATTTAAAAACAATTTGACCTGATGAAATCATTGCTGAATTATTAGCATTTAGAATTGTTAATGATTTAGAATTAGATTTATCATTAAATGATGATGGAATTGCTATTATTAAATTACCAGTTAAAAATGAACAATTATTTGGTTGACCCATTTCTAAATTTGAAATCAAATCTGATTTCTTAACAAATATTATTAAAATTATTAGAGATGGTGATGTTATTTTTCCGGTAAGATCAACTACAGTTTTATTAAAAGGTGATGTAATTACTGTCGCTTGTGCTTATAGTTCATTAAATAAAGTTGTTAATTTTTTCACAAAACAATAAAAATGGCAAGAAAAAATTGCTTTATAAATGCATATAATAAAACTCCTAAAGTTGGTGATAGTGTAATGGTTCATTCTTACAAATATTCAGGTTGATTGTATAGAACATGAAATTTTCCAATTGTAATTGAAGAAAATGAAGAACATTTAGTTTTATGTACAATTGATTGCACAGTTTTATCTTCAGAAGAAAACAGTTTTAGAATTTTTAATTCAAAAGTTTTAAAACCAACATTTTGATTTTTCTTCAAAGATAAATGATTTAACTTAATTGTTACTATTGAAAATCATGGTACAAAATTATATATTAATATAGCTTGTCCTTACATTTATGAAGAGGGTGCAATTAAATATTTTGATTTTGATCTTGATTTTAAAAC
>CAMWRJ010000014.1 GCA_947176635.1 uncultured Mycoplasmataceae bacterium | reverse complement strand
TAATTTATAATAATAGGACTAGTTATGAGACGAAACAAAATTGTCTTATAATTATTTCCTATTTTTTCTGCTAGTATGCAATATGTTAAAATTATTATATATATAACAATATATAATTAGAATAATTTTATTTCATGATATGAAAGGAATAAATTATGAGTAACAAAGCAATTAGTAATGATGATTATGATTTAATTCTTGAAGAGAAAGAAAAAGAATTAAAGAAAGAAAAGAGAAATAAAATAATTCTTGGATCTTCACTAGCATTATTGTTATTATTAGGATCAAGTGCAATAGCTACTCCAATTATTTCTGTTGCAGTTGATAAAAACAATTCAACAAATATAAATATATCAAGTACAATTACTTTTACAAATGAAGATATAACAAAACTAATTGATGGATATAAATCTGAAATTCAAGCTAGAAAATTAAGTTTTGATGAATTTAAACAAGACTTTATTAATCTTACTAAAAATTATATTGTTGCTTCTAATGTTGCAATTGATACGATTGTAAATTCTGCAACTATAACACAAAATGTAGATACAGGTAATTTTAATATTGAAATTGTTTTAGATGAAAATAAAAAATACTCAGCTAATGCAGAACTAACACCAGCTACATTAAATAAAAATATATTAACAATAACTTTTAAAGCAAGTGAAAAGTTGTTAGGTGATTTCTTTACACCAATTAAAATAGAAACAACTATTTTAGATAATTTACAAAATAAAACTCAAAACATAATTAATAACAACAAATTAACTAATTCAAGTAATGATTAAATAGTATAAAAAATTTATTAACACCAGATATTGATCCAAACCAAATTGGTAATATTAGATATGAAGAACCAAAACTAATTATTGAACCTAAATTACCAAATAAATTTGTGTCTGATTCTAACAATAATTTAATAGTTGATGGTAATATTGAGATATCAAACATTAAATTATATAAACTAATTAAATTTGTTAATTTAGATAAGTTATTTAATAAACTAAATGAATTAATTTATTCTATTAAAAATGATAGAACTACTGTAGAAGACTTTAAAAATTATTTAAATACACATTCTATTAACGATATTGTTTATGATAATTTAGAGTTTGCAAATAAAACAGATTTTAATAATAGTGATATTTTAAATATTAAATTAAATGATGCTGATGAATTAGTTATTAATTTAAATAATAATTATTTAAAATATGAAATTGATCAAAACAATGATTTTACATTAAATAACAATCAATTAATTGTTAAAAATTTAACTTTCTTTTATGATATATCTCCAGCATCTTGATTTGTATTTTCTGTAACTTATAATCAAAATGTACCATATTTAATGAGATTATCTAATGTAGGAGAAAGACAAACACATATAATATTGCCAAAAAGAACCGAAACTGAATATCTTTATTATACTTTATTCAAAAACAATCGTATTGTTAAGTATATTGATATGTCTTTAATAACATTTAAAGCTACTACTAATGGTTTTGGAGATCATGATGATTTTGAAAAATCTATTTCAGCATTCTTTTTTGGTAATGATACGAATCTAGAAACTGTTATTTTACCAAAAAGTCAAAATACAATTATTTATACAGCTGCTTTTAGTGGTTGTTGTTCTTTAAAATATGTTAATTTTTTAGAAAAATTTCAATTTGATATTTATGCTAGTATATCAACTCAGAATTTATTTCAAGATGCAAGTTCACCAGTAACAATATTTGTTCCAACTCAAGAATTAAAAACATATTATGAAGGTTTTAGATTCAATAATGTAAAAGAAATAAAAATAGGTACTCCACCTCAAAATTAATTAATAGAGATAATATAAAAAAATATTGGAATATCTTTAAAACACTGTCCAATATTTTTATTTGTAATTTTATTCTAATTAGGGTTTTTTAAGAAATAATGAATTTCTCAAATTACACGTCCCAATATTAGAATTTGTATAAAAAAGAGTTGTAGCGTTAAACTACAACTTTTTTTTTATCATTTAAAAGCTTTATTGATAATATCATTGATGAAGTCGAAATCAACATCTTGGTTTCTAACATCATTAATGTTATAAGTTCTAATATTATGATTATAAAAAGCCATTGAACACATTTCTGGATGTTTTTGTTCATAATAATTAAACATTGTTTGATCATAATCATCCATTCTTTTTGATAATTCTTTATTATCATAATGATTATCTATAAACACTTTATTTAATTTGGGTTTAAATGTGTTTTTTTGGTTAGATACACCAATACATAATCCTAAGACTGGAATAATGTTTTCTGGTAAGTTTAATATTTCTTGAACAGTTCTAATATTTCTTCTAATAGCACCAATATAACAAGTACCATAATTATTTAATATTGCTCAATCTTGCAACATAGTAGAAGAAATTGTTAAATCAGTCATTGAAATTAAAAAAGCATTTGTTTTTAATTTGTCATCTAAATTCTTTACACTATTTTTAATTGATGTTAAATCAACATTAAATACAACGAATACAGAACATTGGCTAATATGTTTTTGATTCATACAAGCAATTGCTAATTTATCTTTTAAATCTTGATTAATTACTAAACTAACACTAAATTGGTGAGAATTAGAAGATGTAGGAGAAGAGTTAATTACATCTTTGATTTCATCTATAACTTTTTGTGAAAATACTTTATTTTTAAAGTTACGGATTGAACATCTCTTTAATAATTTTGTTTTCATTATTTAATATATTTTAATTCTTTAGCAATTTTCTTATATTCATTTAATCATGATTTAATGATTTCATTAGCTTTATCTCACGGTTGTTCTGTAGTTAAATCTACACCTAATAATTTAATTGTTTCAATTGGAGTTTTACTACTACCGCTTGATAAGAAATTAAATAATTTTTCTCTAGCTGAATTATTTTGATTTATTTCATGAGCAATTAGAATTGCTGCTATTTGACCAATTGCGTATTTATATACATAGAAGTTACCAACATAAAAATGAGGAATTCTTAATGGTGTAATTAAAGCAATATCTAATAATTTATTATTCTTGATGCTAATAGATGAATATTCATTACAACAATCTTGATAAATTTTCTTTAATGATTTAGCAGTAAATGGTTGAGAATCATTAATTAATTGATTTGCTCTAAATTCAAAGTCTGAAAAAATAACTTGTCTTGTTGTAGTAGCAAAGAAATTAGATAACATTTCATCATAAATCATTAATTGAATTTTTTTATTATCTTTGTATTTGTTTAATAAATGATAATTTAATAACATTTCATTTGTAATAGAAGCTACTTCAGCATAAAAGATTGAAGTTCCATCATAAATTTTTTGATTAGTATCTGTATAGAAACTATTCATTGAATGTCCTAATTCATGAATTAAAGTATATACACTTCTAATTGTTTCATCAAAATTCATTGAAATAAAATATTTAGTTAATCCTTTTGTATTGCCAATTGAATAAGCACCAGTTTGTTTGCCAGGAGATGGCATTCATGAAATTCAACGTTCATCAAAAGCTTCTTGAATTTTATCTGTATATTGTTTGCCTAAAATTTTTAATGCTTCTAAAACTTCTTGTTTAGCTTGATCTATTGTATAACTAATATTTTGTTTAGTTAATTCAAGTGATGAATCTCAAGGATTAATTTTATCTAGTTTAAATAAACTCTTTAAAATGTTTGAATGATATTTTGCATATTCTAAATTATTAGATTTAAATTTTTTAATATTACTATAAACAAATTTTATAAATTCTACATCAACTTCATCTGCAAATGCAGTTGCACTAATATAGTCTTTAAATCCTCTAATTTTAGCGTTAGAGTTTAGCATTAAATAATTGTAATATAAAGTTTTTGTTAATGTATCTTGTATTGAATTAAATGCTTCATTAAAACTAAATCATGTTGATTTTCTTAATTCACGATCATGATTTTTTAAGTTTTTAACAACATCAGCTTGTGTTTTAATTGGAACTTTTTTACCTTTAGAATTAATTGCATCTTTAAATTTTAAATCACTGTCTGTTAAAGTACTAAAGATATCATCAAAACCAGAATTGTATGCACTTAATTGAGATAATACTTTTTCAGTTTTTTCATCTAATAAGTAATCTTTGTTTTTAAATACTCTATCAAACATTAATTGATAATCAACTAATTCACTATCTTTTAAGTATTCATTAATTTTATCTTTGTTTTTAATTAAGATGTTGTCATAATCTGAAAAGATTGTAGAAAATTCAGTACTTTTAGCTTGTAATTTTTGTGATCATCCAATAAAATATGGATCAGCTAAATTTTCATTAATAGAGTTTGAAATATAATTCATTAATCTATTAGAGATTAATTCATTTTTTTCATTTAATTTAATTCATTTTTTGAAGTTATCAATATTTTCTAAAAACATTGGATAATGTTGAATTAATTCATTTTCTGATTGAACTCATTCATTAAATAAATCATCTAATGTTTTGTTTTCTAATAAAGATTCTAAATCTCATTTGTATTCATTTTGGTTCATAATTTTAACTTTCTAAATAACAACATTTACAGCTTTGTTTTTAATAACAATAATTTTTTTGATTTCATTATCACCAATGAAATTTAATACTTTTTGATTAGCTAAGACAATTTCTTTAATTGTTTCTTCATCGGTATCAACTGGTACTTGAATTACATCTCTTGGTTTGTTTTTAATCATAATAGGAATGTTGATTGTATCTAAAACTAATAAAGATTCATCATAAACTGGTCATTGAGCATTAAAGATACTTTCATTAGCATTTAATTTAAATTCAGAATATAATTCTTCACTAATATGTGGAGCAAATGTAGATAATACAATTAAGAAGTTTTTCATGAATTCTGGATAAAATTGTTTAATTTTATACACTTCATTAATAAAGACCATCATGTTAGAAATAGCAATATTAAATTGTTGGTTTTCTAAGTTTTCAGTTACTTTTTTAATGAATAAGTGATATTGATAAATTAAGTCTTTGTTAACATCATTGTAGTTATCTATTTTTTGAATATCTAATTTATCAGTTTCAGTATATAAACGATAAACTCTATCTAATCATTTTCTAATACCATTTAATTTTTCATCATTTCAAGGCATTGAAGCAGTTAAAGGACCCATAAACATTTCATATAATCTTAATGCATCAGCGCCGTGAGTTTCAATGATTTCATCAGGGTTAATGATGTTTCCTTTAGATTTTGACATCTTTTCACCATCTTCACCTAAAATCATACCTTGGTTAATAATTTTATAGAATGGTTCTTTTGTTGGTACAACTTTGATATCATATAAAAATCTGTGTCAGAATCTTGCATACAATAAATGTAGTACAGCATGTTCTTGACCACCAATATATAAATCTACTGGTAATCATCTAGAGAATAAATCAAATGCTTCTGGTGAGTTTAAAGGAATATATCCATTATTATTTTTTAAGATATATCCTAAATAATATCAACATGATCCAGCTCATTGTGGCATAGTGTTAATATCTCTAAAGTATTTTTGATTTTCACATTGAACATTAATTCATTTATCTGCTTTTGCTAATGGAGCAATACATTCTTTAGAAGGTTTAAAATCATTTAAAATAGGTAATTTTAAAGGTAGTTCACTTTCTTGTAAAGCATATGCATTATTGTTTTCATCAAAGACAATTGGGAATGGTTCTCCTCAATATCTTTGACGACTAAATAATCAATCTTTTAATTTATATTTTTTAACTTTAGTTAGATTATCAGCTAATTTTTCTAATATTTCATTTTTGTTAATAGGTAATAATTTGTCAACAACTAAGTTATGAATGTTAGCAAATTTTATAAAATCTTCATTAGTTGAATTAAAACCAACAGCATCTAAATTTAGATCAGAATAAACAAAATCAGCTAAATATAATTCAATTGTTTGATTGTTGATTGGATTAATTGAATCAATATTTAATTTAATACCATTAAAGTCTTTATGACTTTTAATATAACGATCATTTTTTTGTTTAAATTCTTCAATATAATTAATTACATCTTCACTTAAATTTAGTTTATTTAAGAATTTTGCTTTTGGAGAAATTAAGATATATTTACAATTAGCAATTTCAGTTAAGTTGTTATAAAACACTTCAACTTCTTGTTCTTCTAATTTGAATTTTAAATTGTAACCAACACTTTTACCAATTCAATTTCTTTGTAAACTTTTTAATGATTCAGGTCAATCTAATTCATCTAAACCATCTAATAATTTATCTGCATATTTAGTAATCTTTAAAATTCATTGTCTCATTGGTCTTTTTTCAACAGGATATCCACCACGTTCTGAAACTTGATTACCATTTTTATCAATTAAAACTTCTTCATTACTTAATACAGTGCCTAATTGTTCACATCAGTTAACTTCAACATCTTTAATTTCAGCTAAACCTTTTTTAAATAATTGAATAAATATTCATTGAGTTCATTTAAAATAATCTGGATCAGTTGTGTTAACTTCTTTATCATAATCAAAACAGAAACCTAATTTTTTTAATTGTTGTCTGAAGTTATTAATGTTTTCTTGTGTGAAAATAGCAGGATCATTATTTGTGTCAATTGCATATTGTTCTGCCGGTAAACCGAATGCATCTCAACCAATTGGATGTAAAACATCAAAACCTTGTAATTTTTTGTAACGACTAATAATATCAGTTGCTGTATAACCTTTTGGATGTCCTACGTGTAAACCTTTACCAGATGGATAAGGAAACATATCTAATGAATAAAATTTAGGTTTTGAATTTGTATCAACAAATTTATATGTTTTGTTTTCATTTCAAAATTCTTGTCATTTTTTTTCAATTTTATTATGATTGTACATTTTATTTTTCTCCATTCTTTTTAATATCAGGATTTTCATTATCAGGAATGTCTACTACAGTTTTGTTATTGTTATTAAATTTCTTTTTGTTTTTTAAATAATCTTCATAGTATTCTTCAGATTCTTTATCTTCTAAAATTAATTTTCTATAATAACTTTCAGCTCATTTTGAATTAGCTATTATTTTATTAAAAATAAAATTAAATAATAATAAAGTACCTATAAAGACTATTACAATTGCTAATATTTGAACTGGAATTGTATATGGTTGATTTTGAGGAATTAATCCAGTTAGGATTAAAGTAGTCATACCAAATCAAGTTGATAAAAACATTGGAAAGATATCTAAATATATTTTTTTACTAAATAATGATAATGGTATATAAATAATTAAATTGATTCCTAAAACACCAAAGATTAATAAAAACATTCAATTACTAAAAATATAACCAATTCCATAATTAGGGATTACTTGAACAGTTTCTTGATAAACCCTAGGATCATGAGATTCTACATTTCAAGTATAAAAATTATGATTTAATTCTAAAAATAAACTAGGATCGGTAAGTTTATCATTAATTAGTTCTATTTGAGCATTACTAATAAAATATTGTCCATTTTGTGAAACAACTCAATTTAAACCTAATAAGTTAAATTGTGCAAAGATTACTCAAATAACAATTAGTGGAATTAATGTTAAAAATAAGATTAAAAGAAATTTAATTAATTTATTTGATTTAAATGCAACATTGTTTTCAAATTTTGATGAATTTTTAAAATTATTTATCGTTTTCATAATAAACCTTTTCTAGATATAATCCACAAGCTTTAGCTTTTTCAATAGATGCTCCTTTTCTTGGATTATCTAATAATGATTGAATTTGATCTAAATTAATTTTATCTTGTGAATAATTCATCATTGCTGCTACCAACATTCTCACCATACTTCTTAAAAAACCATTAGCATTGATATAAATTTCAATAATGTTTTTGTGTTTAATTATTTTAATTCAATTAATTTCTCTAATTGTATTTTCTAATTCTGAAGTACTGAATGATAAGAAATTATGTTTTCCTAGAAATAATTTAGAAGCTATTTTCATTCTCTTAATATTTAATTTTTGGTTAAATTGATTAATTAAATCATTTTCTAATAAATTAAATTCACCAACATTAATTAGATATTTATAAGTTTTAGAAATAGCACTAAATCTAGCATTAAAATCATTATTTACAATTTCAATTGATTTGATAAAAATGTTATTTTTAATTAATTTTTTATTTAATAATTCTTTTAAATTAACTAAAGGGATTTTTAATTCATTAATTTTGCATGAAAAAACTTGGTTATTTGCATGAACAAATTTATCTGTTCTACCTGATGAATATATTTGTATTTTTGTATTAAAAACATTAGATAATTCATTTTCAATTGTTTGTTGTATTGTTTTTTCATTATTAATTTGTTTAGCTCATCCATTATATCCATAACCAAGATATGAAATAATAAATTTTAAATTAGTCATACTAAAGAATAATTCCTAATTCAAATAGATTGAAAGGAGTGAAGAATAATTTTCATTTACAAATAGCTACAAAGCCACCAAATAATAAAATTAGTGCAAAATAAGCTACTCAGTCATATCAATTAACAACATATTTTCTATATTTAGTTCTAGCATATCTTGGATTATAACTTCTAGCATCCATTGCATTTGCTAGTTCTTCTGCTTTTTTAAATGCAATACTAAATAAAGGAACTACTAAAGAAACAATAGATTTCATTTTATCTACAAAATTACCATTTCTAAAATCAACACCACGTGATGCTTGTGCATTCATAATTCTGTTTGATTCACTTAATAATGATGGAATAAATCTTAATGCAATTGCTATCATCATTGAAGCTTCAGCAACCGGTAATCTAAATAATTTTAAAGGACTTAAAACATTTTCTAAAGCATATGTTAATTCAATTGAATTTGTTGTTGATGTTAATAAAGTAGCTGCTAAAATCATTAAAAAGACTTTGATACTAACATATAAAGCTAATTGAATTGCTTCTGGTGATAAAGTATATCAATTAGTGTGCACAATGTAATATGATGAACTAATAAAGTTTTGAGCACCTATCATATCTAATTCAGCAAAATTAGGTTTATTAATCATACTTACTGGAATTACTTTGTAATCAACACCATTATAAGTTCAGGAGTTATTTATTAATCAGTAATAGTTTTTAGCAGCATCTTCATTACCACTAAAAGCTTTTAAAAATAAATCTTGAATTTCTTTGTTATTTTCAACTAAAGGTTTTCAAAAATCATTGATTGTTTCAGCTGAAATACCATTTTGATCAATAATTGTTTTTAATAATTGTGGATCATTGAAACCTAAATAAGAACTACCGTTAACACCAATTTCTCCACCTCAAATTTGAGAAACTAATAAACCATTATTGTTAACTGATAAAAAACCATTATTAATTCAATTTGGATTTCCTAATAAAAATCCATTAGGTGATTTAAAGACAGATCAATCTCCAATATTAATTGCTATTGGATTTTTATACAAAAACCAGTTAATCACAAACAATATTAGAAATAAAAAGAATACTGATTTTATAATATTTCATAAAACTCTTCTTTTAATTTTTGCAATAAAAAATAGGATTAATAAAATACTAACTAAAATTATTTGAGCAAAAAATCCTAAAGGCAAAAAAATCATTATGATAATAAACACAAATGAAATAAATTTAAGCGTAGGATTTAACTTATGGATTAAAGATTGATTTTTAATACTACTCTCTAGAAACATAGTTTTCTCCTTTCTTAATTTGTTTAATTAAATCAACAATTGCATTGTTTAATTCTTCAGTAGTTTTTGGTTTATAATCAATTAATTTTTCAAATCTTTTATCTTTATCAATTAATTTTTTAATTGTTTTAATCACTTTAGGTGTATCAATTGAAGTAGATTTAACAATTGATTCATCTAAGAATATTGAATATGGATCACCGTGTTTAATGATTTCTCCATCATTTAAAACAATTACTTCATCTGCTATTTCTAATACATGATCCATAGTATGAGTAATAACAAAAATAGTTTTACCAGTTTCTTGGATTTCTTTAATCATTTTCATTGTTTCTTGTTCACCAACAGGATCTAATCCTGCAGTTGGTTCATCAAATATTAAGATATCAGTTTCAATTGCTAAAATACCAGCAATTGCAACTCTTCTTTTTTGTCCACCTGATAATCCAAATGGATTTCTTGGTAAATATTCATCGCCCATATCTAATTTATTTAAATAGAATTTTGCTCTTTTTTTAGCTTCATCTTTTTTAATACCTAAAGCAATTGGACCGAACATGATATCTTTTTCTATAGTATCTTTAAATAATTGATATTCTGGAAATTGGAATACCATTCCTATTTCACGTCTTAATTCTTTAAAGTTTTTGATTTTACTAATTCTTCTTTTTTCAAATCAATTAGGTTTATGAATTGTTTGTGGATTAGTAATTTCTTGAATTTCTTTTACAGAACTTCTGTCTAAAATTTCTATTGATGGTTCTTTTTCAACAATAACTTCAAAAGCAGTTTTATTTTTAATTTTGTTAATTAATAATGTTAAATCATTTACTTTTCTTAAATTACTAATTTTAATT
>CAMWRJ010000013.1 GCA_947176635.1 uncultured Mycoplasmataceae bacterium | reverse complement strand
GTTCAATTTTAAATTTAGATAACAAAAAATATTTTTATGATAAACTAAATAAATTATTTTAGTTATTACACTTAAAATGAGATAACAGCAAAAGTTATCTCATTTTAAATAGAATTATTTATTAATAAATTCTAAAAACTTATTTTTAAATCTTTCAAAATTTTCGATTCAGCAGACATGACCTACATCTTCTCATAAAATAATTTCAAAATTTTCTTTTTTTAATTTTAAAAATTCGTGTTGTGCTGGTACACCTGGAATTACTTTATCATCTTTACCTAATAATACTAATGTTTCATTTTCAATTTCTTTATAACAACGCATTACTTTATTTAATTTAGATAAGTTAATTAAACTTAATCCTAATTCTATATGTTTAGTTTTTTGTTTTAAGAATTTTTGATAATCATTAATAATATATAAATCAGTTTCATAAGTATTTTTTTGATTCTTTTTAGAAAACAATGTATCTCTAATGATGCTTGCTCTATTTGTAATTGCACCATTAAAGAAAGAGATACCTGCTTTTGATCTTAAAACAGATTTAGTTAATGGTGATATTAAAATAATTTTTCTTATTTTATCTTTTAGAGTTTGATAACTTAATGAAATCACTCCTCCACCCATACTATGTCCAACTAAAATTAAATTATCTAATTTGTAAGTTTCCACAAAATTAATTAATTGTTCTGGAAAACTTTCAAAAATTAATTTTTCTTTATTTTTAATAATTGTTTCTTCATAATCAAAAGCATAATAATTAGCATTTGCTATATCAATGTTATTAACAATTTTTTCAAAAATATTTTTACTTGAAATAAATCCATGTAATAATACAATATTGTATTTAGGGTTTTTGTATTTTTTTAAAATAAATACATTTTTAAATTCCAATATCACCACCTCCATTCTATATTTAAAAGTATAATACAAATTGCAATTAAAATATACCACAAAACAATATAAAAAATCATTTTTAAATATTATAAATTTCTACAAAATTAGAACTTTAAAACTAAAGAATAAAAATATTAGTAAATAAGTTAAAAATCAAAAAATATTTTGTTAAAAAATCAAAAAATATTGTATACTTAATAATGTGATATGGACAGGTAGCGAAGTGGCCAAACGCAGCTGACTGTAAATCAGCCACGAAAGTTTCGGTGGTTCGAATCCGCCCCTGTCCACCATTTATTGGCCTGTAGCCAAGCGGTAAGGCAGAAGATTTTGATTCTTCCATGCGTAGGTTCGATCCCTACCAGGCCAGCCATATGTCTTATGTAGTTTAGTGGGTGCAACTCCCACAAAAGACTTTTTACAAAATAATTTATTAAATATTAAATATTATAGTATAATTATTTTGGTAATGCCTCATTAGCTCAGCGGTAGAGCATTTCACTTTTAATGAAGGGGTCACAGGTTCGAGTCCTGTATGGGGCACCATTTAGAAAAGTTATTACCATCTTTAAAATGGTAAATCATGCTGGAGTGGCGGAATGGTAGACGCACAGGACTTAAAATCCTGTGCCCGCAAGGGCGTGAGGGTTCAAGTCCCTCTTCCAGCACCATTTATGCGGGTGTAGTTCAATGGTAGAACTTCAGCCTTCCAAGCTGACTACGTGGGTTCGATTCCCATCACCCGCTCCATTAATAAAAAGTATCTACTTGTTTAATGCAAGTAGATTTTTATTTCATACTAAACATATCATATTTATTACAGAAAAATTGAATGCATATGTTTAAAAATGGAAATATTTTTCTTTTAAAAGATAAATATTGAAATTCAATATTTAAAAATAATAAAAAAATAAGCAAAATTATCAAAAAATTTATTAATAATAAATTAAATATTAATTAACAATTTAATTTATGATATTATTTAAAATGTAAAGGCAGTTCCTGCTTGAATTGTTTCCGTTTCACGCCACCTCTTTAGGTTGGGAAGAGTAAAAAATAACTCGATCAATCGAGTTATTTTTTATTGTTAGTTAAACCATATACTTTATTCTGAAAACAAAAAAGCAAACAAGACAAAGTATAGTATGCATAATATAGTTTATTATCAAATAAAAAAATGAAATGTTTTAAAACACTTCATTCAATTATTTACTTGTTCCAAATATTCTATCTCCAGCATCACCTAAACCTGGAACAATATATCCTTTATCATTTAATTCATTGTCTAAACCAGCAAGATAAATATCAATATCAGGATGAGCAGCAGCTAATTGTTCTAACCCGTATTTACTTCCTAAAATACCAACATAAACAATTTTCTTAGGTTTTTGTTTTTTAATTAAATCAATTGCAGCAATTGCACTACCACCAGTTGCTAACATTGGATCACAAATAAAAGTAATAGATTCATTTATGTTGTGAGGCATTTTAAAATAATATTGTACTGGTTGTAGTGTTTGTTCATTTCTATATAAACCAATGTGGCCGATAGAACAGTTTGGTAATAATTCTTTTAATGCATCTACCATTCCTAAACCTGCTCTTAAAATAGCAACTAATAGAATTGGATTACTAATTTTATAACCAGTTACATTTTTAGTAACAGGTGTATTAATTTTAATTTCTGTTAAAGATAAGTCTTTTGTTGCTTCATAAAACATTAATTGAGTTAATTCTTTTAAGTTTTGTCTAAAAACAAAAGTATCAGTATCTGCTTTTCTTAATCTTGTTAGTTTGTCAATAACTAATGGATGAGAAATAATTTTATACATAATCTACCTACTTAATATCAAATCTTTTTTATTATATAAAAAATAATTGTACACAAAACAAAAAATAAAAAAAACTAGGAATAAATCCTAGATTTTAATATTTCTTTTCTTAGAATTTTCATTATTTATAGCATTTATTAATGCTTGAGTAGAATTTGTAAAAGGTAAAATAACATCATTCTTTTTATAAAAAGCAGCAATTCCATCATAACATGATTGACCAAAAGAAGCATCTAATAAAACTGAAGATGGAGTTGATAAAACTACTTTAATTTCATCTTGGAAAAATTTATTTTCTTTTGGATCTAAATATTTTTTAACTCTTTCAGGTGCTGATTTTTTGTAATCTCACTCTTCTTGATTAAAGTTATTTGTTAATTCATTTGGAACTTTATCAGGCATTTTTGCTAAAACTTCTCCTGCTTCTGGTAATGCTGGATATTTTTGAAAATCATTAACATTTTTAACTGCTTGTTCATATTTAGATATGTCAAAAAGTTCATCATTTTTAAATGTTACAAAAGTTCTATAGTTATCAGTATTTAATTTTTTATATAAATCAACATAATTTAATTTATTTGTTGCTGTTTTGTAATCAGATATATTGTCATTTGGGAATGCAATTTTCATTGCGTTTATGAAATATTCTTTACCATTATCACTAACACCAACACAATCATTATCAATTGTTCCTAATGATTGATAACCTAACCCTCCAATGTCATTGTTAGTAATAGTTTTGTCATAAGAATTACCAGCTGCCATATTTTCTAAAATATTATATGTAATTAAACCAGTATTCTTAAGTGAAGAGAAGGGAGCTATTAAATCTATTTTTGGCATATTATTAGATTTTGGAAGCTTTTTAGTCATTACAACTTTGTCGTTTTCAATTGGACTATCTACACCAATTACAACTGTTCTTTTATTTTTTGCAAGAATTTTATTGATTGCTGTTAAAGTTTGTGGACCTGCAACAGGCATTAAACAATCAATATCTGTTAGTAAAAATCTTTCGATTATATAATCACCGTCATTTGTACCAAACCCACCAGAGAAAATGTCTCTTTCTGCATTTCCTAGTGAAATTTGATAAATTGGTTCATAATTTGCATTTTTAGCTGCGATTTCAGTATTAAATCATGCAATTCCTAATTGGACACCTGTCATAAAACTTAAAACTGAATTGAATGGCATACCACCATATGTACCTCATGTTAATTGGTTATCTGATCCTAAAAAATAATCTTTATTTTCATTAAGATACATTGCAATTGCAATACCAGTTACAAATGATCCTTGATCACTTCTAAAACTAGCTCCTGCTACTTGTGATGTGGCTGGGCCACCATATCTGTCATCGACTAATAAAAAAGCAGCATCATTATACTTAGGCTCTAACAAAGAAACACTCATTGATTCGGTTAAGGTAAAACCTGGTAAAACCATTAAATGAGCATTATTAATTAGGTAAGAATAATATACTGCTTGAAAAGCTTCAATTGTATTATTAATCGGTCCTTTTGCATAGTTTAGAAAAGGATTTGATTTTGATGAAATAAAATATCCCCCGACAGTCACTCCTGTTATAACTGCAATAGATGTAGGGATTGAGATAGAATAGATCAATAATTTTTTCTTAGATTTACTAGCTATCATAAAAAAATAATATCAAAAAAACATGAAGAAAATTTAAATAAAAAATTAATTTTTTTATTGATTTTATATGTTAAAATTTTAAATTATTGTGTATATATTTTTTGAATATAAACATACATTTTCGTTAAATATTTTTGATAAAAACAAATTTCTATTATAAATAGACTAAATATTTTAGTATAATTTTAATATTATTAATCAAGGGGGTAACTCCTCCTTGATTTTATATATTTTAATGTAATTTAAGAGGAGTTTATGAAACAAGAATTTATAGATTTAATCATTAATGAAATAGAAAATTCGGCAAGAGAAAAAAGAATTGATGCTGAATTAGTTAAAAATTTTTTAGTTGATGCTATTAAAAAAACATATCAAAAAAAATTCGATGTTAAAAATCTAAATTTTGATATTGACTTAAATAATAGAAAATTAAAATCTGAAATTGAATTTGATGTTGTAGACAAAAACAAAGATGATTACGATGATTTTATTGAAATACCTGAAAATGATAAAGAAATTAAAAAATTAAATCTTAAAGTTGGTGACAAATATTATAGAGAATTTGATATTCAAAAAGAATTTAGTAGAGGTGAAGTTCAACAAATTATTCAAACATTTAAACAAAAAATGATTGAAGTTACAAACCAACAAGTTTATTCTTCGTGAAAATCAAAAGTAAATCAAATTGTTTATGCTGAATTTGAAAAAGATGATAGAAAATCCGGTGCTTACTATGTTGATTTAAAAGGAATTGAAAATGTAGTTGAAACAACAGGTTATTTACCTAAAAAAGAACAAAACCCAAGAGAAAGATTAATTTTAGGAAATAAATATCCATTTGTTGTAAAAGAAGTAACAGAACAATCTAAATTTTGACCAGTTGTTTTATCAAGAGCAAGTGAAGAATTAATTAAATACTATATGACTTTAGAAATTCCAGAAATTGATCAAGATTTAATTAAAATTACAAAAGTTGCAAGAACTGCAGGTGTTAAATCTAAAGTATTAGTAAAACCAAATTCAAAATCAATGACTGAACCAGTAGCTATTTGTATTGGTAACAAAGGTATGAGAATTAAATCAATTTCAAATTTAATAGGTCAAGAAAAAATTGAAGTATTTTTAGATTATGAAGACCCTATTAAAAATTTAATTAACTTATTTGGTAGAGATAAATTATTAGGTATTAACATTCAATATGATGATGAAAACAAAATTAAATCAACAATTGTGTTTGTTAAAGATGAAGACGTTTCTGTTATATTAGGAAAATTCGGTATTAATGTTAAATTAATTAATAAATTACTTAATTTTTCAATTGATGTAAAAACATTAGATTATGCAAAAGAAAATGGAATTGAATATACTCCAATTGCAGAATTTCCAGAATTAAATGAAAATCAATTTGAAAGCTTTAATGTAAATACTGAATCATTAGAAGAAAATTTAGAATCTAATGATTATTCAATGGATATGGATGAATTAATTAATTCAGAAGATGAATATTCAGAAGAATTCATTAATGATTTATTTAATGACGATATTTCAAAATTAATTGAAGATGAAAACAAAAAATAATTTTTCAAATAGAAAATGCTTAATTTGTAAAAAAATTAAAAATAAATCACAACTTATTAGATTTTATATTTTTGATTCAGAATTATTTATTGACATAAACCAAAACAAACAATATAGAGGTTATTATGTTTGTAATAATCATGATGAAATAATTAAATTTATTAAAATATATCAATTCAATAAGAAAAAGAATATTAAAATTAATGAAAATATATTTAATTTTATAACTAAATAATTATAGAAAGAGGGTATGAATTATGGCTAAAAAAACAAAAAAAACAGTTGATAATAGACAATCTATTAATTTGAAAAAAGAAATGAAAAAAGTTGATGTTGGTGTAAAAGATGGAACATTTATCTTCACATCTCCTTTATCAATTGAAGAATTATCTAAAAAATTAAATAAAACTATCTCTTTCATAATTACATATTTTTTTAAACAAGGAAAAATGTTTACAGTTAACACAATTTTAAATGAAGAACAAATTGGTGAATTGTGTTTAGAACTAGGTCTTGATTTTAAAGTTGAAAAAGAAATTAATGAAGAAAATATTTTAGATAACATTTCTTTTGATGACCCTGAATCAGAATTAATCGAAAGAGCACCTATTGTAACAATTATGGGACATGTTGACCACGGTAAAACAACATTATTAGATACAATTAGAAAATCTAATATAACAAGCTTAGAAGCTGGTGGAATTACTCAACATATTGGTGCTTATCAAATTAAATACAATAATAAATTAATTACTTTCATTGACACACCAGGACATGAAGCTTTTTCAGAAATGAGAGCAAGAGGTGCTAATGTTACAGATATCGTAATTTTAGTAGTTGCAGCAGATGATGGATTAAAAGCTCAAACTGAAGAAGCAATTGATCACGCTTTAAGTGCAGGAGTACAAATTATTGTATTTGTTAATAAAATGGATAAAGAAGGTGCAAATCCAGAAAGAATTATTTCACAAATGGCTGAAAAAAATATTGTTGCTGAAGAATGAGGTGGAAATACAGTTTTCATTAAAGGTTCTGCAATAAGAAAAGAAGGTATTGATGAATTATTAGAATCTATTAATTTAATCAGTGAAATTAATAAATTTAAATATAATCCAAAAAGATTAGCATTTGGTACAGTATTAGAATCAAATTTAGATAAAGGCTTTGGACCTGTTGCTAATATTATTGTTCAAAATGGTACTTTGAAAAAAGGTGACTATTTAGTGATTGGATCTACATATGGTAGAGTTAGAATCATGTATGATGACAATGGTAATGAAGTATTAGAAGCTCCAGCATCAAAACCAGTAAAAATTGCTGGATTAGAAGAAGTTCCAAATGTAGGTGATAAATTTTTAGCAATTTCTAATGAAAAAGATGCAAAAGAAATTGCAATGAAAATTAAATCTAAAAATACAAAATTGGAATGAAACAATAACATTTTAAGTAAAGATATTAAACAAAAAATTGAAGATGGTGAAATTAAAAATCTAAATGTTATTGTTAAAGCTGATGTATTTGGTACATTAGAAGCAATTAAACAAATGATTCAAAAAATTGAAATTGATGGTACAACAGTGACAATGATTAGAACTGCAATTGGTCCAATTACTGAAACTGATGTTAGATTAGCTCAAGCATCTAATGCAATCATTGTAGGATTTAATATTTTCCCTCAAAGAAACATTAAAGACGTTGCAGAAGAAGCAGATGTTGAAATTAGAACTTATAACATTATTTATAAATTAAAAGAAGAACTTGAAAATATGTTAAAAGGTACGCTTGACCCAATTATTGTAGAAGAATCATTAGGTGAAGCTGAAGTTATTCAAACTTGAAAACACAGTGAAATTGGTACAATTTGTGGATGTAAAGTATTATCAGGTAAAATTAAACGTAATGCTAAAGTTAGAATTATTAGAGATGGCGTTTTAGTTTATACTAGTGAAATTGGTACACTTCAACATAAAAAAGATCAAATTTCTGAAATTGGTGCTGGTAATGAATGTGGATTAACAATCAAAAGATTTAATGATGTTAAAGAAGGCGATATTTTAGAAGTATTTAATTTAATTCAAAAACAATATGATGAGGTTAATTAATGAGCAACCAAATAAAAATTTCTAGATATGAATCAATTATTCAATCAGTCATTAATGACACAATTATTAATGAAGTAAATAATAAAATCGTTAAGTTTGCTACAGTTACAGCTGTGAAATTAAGTGGAGATTTATCAATTGCAAAAGTTTATCTAGATTGTTTAGATAGAAATAAAATTGATAATGTAGTTAGTGAAACTAATAGATTAAAAGGCTTATTTAGATCAAAAATAGCACAAAAATTAAATACATTTAGAACACCAAGTTTAGTATTTGTTTCAGATGAATCAATCGATTATGCTAATAAAATAGAAAATTTATTTAAAGAAATTAATAGCAAAAAGGAGAATAATTAATATGACAAGTACATCAAATCCTATTTCTAAAAAATCAAAATTATCTTCTAAAATTGAAGAAAGATTATTAAGTACAAAAAAATATATTCAATCGTGATGAATTATTTTTGGAATAACATTATTATTCTTTGGTATTACTATTGCTGTACTTGTAGTTCAATTCACACAACATAGCGCTACAATTATGGCTAATATGGAAGTTAATAAATCATATGGATTAGCATCACAAATTTTAGTTTATATTTCATATGGAATTTTTGTAGCTCCATACTTATATGTAGCTGGTGCTTGAATGTCTGGTGTTAATAACATTTCAAGATCTAAAAATTTACATTTAACTCTTTGAATAATTTATTCTATTTGTATTACAATAGCATTAATAGCAATGATTTTAAATATTAAATCATTAATTCTATAGTTAAGGTTTTAAAATATTATGGTTTTCTTAAAAAAGTTTCATGCTGAAGGTTTTAAATCATTTGCTAAGCCAACAACAATTAATTTTGATCACAATATGACTTCTATTATTGGGCCAAACGGCTCAGGTAAATCAAATATTGTGGATGCACTAAAATGAACAATTGGTGAACAATCAATAAAACAATTACGTGGTTCAGATAAAACTAATTTAATTTTTATGGGTTCTGAAAATTTATCAGAATCTGATTTTGCTTTAGTAGAATTAACTTTTGATAATAAATCAAGAGTATTACATAAGGATTTAGATGAAATAAAAATTACAAGAAAATTAATTAGAAAAACAGGAGAATCTATTTATTTATTAAATGATGAACCAGCTAAATTAAGAGAAATACAAGAAATATTTTTAGATACTGGTTTATCAAAAGGTTCATTAGGGATAATCTCTCAAGGTACTGTAAACTGATTTTCAGATTGTAAGCCTGAAGAAAGACGTAAAATCTTTGAAGATGCTTCAGGAATTGGTAGATACACTAAAAGAAAACATGAAAGTTTAAAAGCATTAGAAACAGCTAAACTTAATTTAGAATTTGTTTCAAAAAAAGTTAGTGATATTCAAAGAGATATTAATAAATTATCAAACCAAGCTAACAAATTACGTGATTATCAAGAAAAAACAGCAAGATTAAAAGAAATAGATTTGACTGTTAAAGCTAAAGAATATACAATTTCAAAATCAAGATTTACTGAGCAAAAAACATTATCTGAAAAATTAGCAAAAGATAAAGAAACAACAGAATCAAATATTACACATTACAATTCTTTAATTAAACAAAAAAATGAATTATTTGACAAAAACAAAATTGAAATTGATAGATTAACAGAAATTAAAGAAGAATTAAATAATAAATTATTAGCTATCAATTCAAAAATTAATATCCATAAACAAAATTTAAATAATGCTTTATATTCAAATAATATTGAAGATAAAATTAGATCATATAAAGAAATCATCAAGAATAATGAAATAGTAATTAAATCTTCTGAAGAAAGAAAAGTTGTTCTTGAACAAAAAATCTCTGATATTAATATTGACTTAAGTAGATTGCAATTAGAAATTGAATCATTAAATTCACAATCAAAAATACTTAATGATGAATTAGTAATTAAAAAAAGAGATTTAGAAACATTAAATAGAGATGCTGAATTTCACAATTCAGATAAATGTATAAACACAATAATGTCAAATAAAAATTTATTCCCTGGAATAATTGGTACACTTGTTGAAACTATTAATGTTAAATCTAAATATGAAACAGCTATTGCTACTGCATTGGGTTCAGCTGCAAAAAATGTTATTTCTTTAAATGAACATTCTGCAATTCAAGCAATCAAATTTGCTAAAGAAAATAGATTAGGATATTTAACATTTTTACCACTAGATAAAATTGTTGCAAAATCAGTTCCAAGTGAAATATTAAATGCTGTTAAAGAAATTAAAGGATTTATTGATATAGCTTCTAATTTAGTAACAGTTGATAATGATTATAAAAAAGCAATCGAATTTGTCTTAGGAAATATTTTAGTAGTTGATGATATTCAAAATGCTAGTTTAATTTCAGATATCACAAAACAAAGAATCAAAATTGTTACTTTAGATGGTAATGTAAAAAATGTTGGTGGTTCTTTATCAGGTGGTTTTAAACATAAATCTAATGTAATATTTAACATAAAAGAAAAAATTGAAATATTACAAAATGAAGTTAATGAAAAAAATGAAAAATATAGAAATATATTATTAGAAATTGAAAACTTAAAAAC
>CAMWRJ010000012.1 GCA_947176635.1 uncultured Mycoplasmataceae bacterium | reverse complement strand
CCTTTATATTCTAATCAAAATTCAATAGCATCAATTTTTATTGTAATTTATATTTCGTTATTTATTGTTTTATCTTATTTAATTTACAAAAATAACAAAATAAAACAAATTAGTAAGGAGAAAACTAATGACTAATAAAAAAAGAAAAATTTTAACAGCTTCAATTGTAACTCCAGTTGTTGCAGCAACAAGCATTCCTTTAATTTCAATTGCAATTTCTAATACTATAAGTCAAAATGCTATTTATCAAACAAATAAATCATTAAATCAAGAAGATAGTGTCTTATTTGATAATAAAATATTTAATTCAAAAGATGATTTAATGGATTATGCAAATCTTTCAGTAGAAACCCATAAACAAACTACACAAAAAACAGTTAAATTTACTGTTGAAAATGATTTTGTTATTGATGAATTAAATTCAGTTGATGAATTAAATAATTTTATAAATAGTAAAATTCAAACATATAACAAAAACGCGTCAAGAGAAATTAGCACAAATGCTATTGGTGAAATTTCATCTAGAGATGAATTATTTTTAACAGATACTGATGAAGAAAAAGTAAATGTTTATAGAGGAAAAGACAATACAATTAAAAAAACTGAAAATGATGCTAAAGATTCATATTTTGTAACATTTGAACCATACTTTTTTAAAGATGTTTATTTTAGAAGTAAAGAAGAATTATCTTTATGATTAGAAAGAAATACTAATCAATGATGAGATAATGCTATTCCAACTTCAATAGTATTAAAAGCTCCAAACGGACAAACCTCACAACCTATTCAATTTGATAACATTGATGAAGAATCAACAAAAACTTACATCAAAGATTTTGTAAAAATTAATTCTTTAAGCAATATTCAATTAACACAATCTACTGGTGATACTAAAGAAATTAGATATTATGACAAAAACAATTTAGAAGATTTTAAAGAAGAATATAACCCTTCTTATATTAAGGTTACTTCTAATGGTGGATTAGGTAGTTATATAATTGATACTGCAAGAAATGATGAAGGAGATATGAATGGAGTATATTTTGTATCTTCTGCATCGCCAATGAAAAATATAATGAATAAAGACTTATGAAGAGAAACTACTAATATGGATAGACTTGATGTTTCTCAATATGATGATATGAAAGTTTTTAATGAATTTTTTGATAGTTTTTTAGGAATGAATTATACAAACTATGATCAAGGTACATATAACATTTTCTTTAATGTAAATAATCCAGAACTACAAAAAACAATTGATGATTATTATGATGAATTGTGTAATAAATATCCTTCATTATATAAAGGAATTCAACAAACATTTGAAAGTGTATCTGTTGGTCAAAGAAGCACTTCTTTTTATAAAATTCCAATTTTATTTTATTATACATTAGATCAAATTGTATATCAAGGATTACCACAACAATTAGTAGATCAAACAAGAAATGTATTTATTCAAATTACTGATTATTATGATGCTTGTTTAGAAGATTCAATTCCAGAAGAATTAATGAAAAGTAAAGATGGTAGAGAAAAATTTTCATTTAAAAAATTATTTAACATTGAAAGTCAAAATTTGGATTTAAATGTTAATTTAGAATCATTTTCGACTCATGTAATGGAAAATTTTACTGAATTTAAGCCAGTATCTAAAGCTATTCCTGCATTTGAAACAATAAAAGCTCAATTAGGTTCAACTTATACAATGCCTTTTGATTTTGATACATTAAATGAAGCATTTGATTTAGGAATGGATCCAAAAAATGAATACTGATATAGATTGCTTTGATATGCTGTTTCAACTGATAATTATTCTGATATAGGTTTAAGTAGATGATTATTCAAATCAAATACAGATTTAAGTAATCCTAATTTAGATATGTCTGAAGCATGTAATAATATATCAAATAATTATTATGCAAATTTTGTTGGTCAATGACAAAGAACCATTATTTATAATGAAGCTATTAGATTTGCATTAACACATAGTAAATGAATTTATACTGATGAACAAGTTAGTTTTTTCAAAGCTTTAGATTTTATGGGTTTCAAAGAAACTACTGATTTAAATAAAACTAAAAAACATTTTTTGAATTTAGAATATATGAGAGACTTATATGAAGTTAATGATAGAAAAATTGAAAATATTTTTTATATCATAATGGCAATTTTCAATGAAGCTTCAGAATCATCATTATTAGATTTATTTGGTGCACCAAAAAAATATAGTGATGAAGAATATTCATCAAAAATTTATGATCTTTTCTATAGTGAAATTTTATCTAATAAAGATGCTTTTTTTGAATATTCAAATAATATTTTTAATCTTAATCCAACTGATATTATTTCATTATCTTATTTATATGATTTAGATTTTGATTATGAAAACAAATCTATTGTTCCTAATGAAAAAATAGACAGCCCTGAATTCAGTTTAATAAAAACATTAAAAACATTCCCTAAAAAATTAGAATTTGATGATGATGGAAATGAAATTATTGACAATCCTGAATTAGAATTTGAATTAGTAGAACCTATTGGTCGTCCAATTATTGCAATTAATGAAAATGATAATGTAAGCACATATAATTATAGAAATAGTTCTGATAATAATATTAGTTTATATGGTGGTGGTGTTGAAGCAGGTACGATGACAATACCTCAAGCACATAATTGTCTTGCTACAGCTGTGCCAACAGTCAACACACCAGCTGCATCAGGGACTGATGGTATAATTGGAAAAACTTTATCATCTAATAGAATGTATAATTTGAAAAATCAATTACCTGCTAATGTTAGTTCTAATTCTGTTGTACATAATTTAGAAACTAATTTAACTAATTCAGTAGTACATACTGGTACTCCTACATCTAGTCAAATACAATTTCAACAAAAAGCTATTCAAACAGATTCTTGTAGAAGATTACAATATGAAAAAGTTGCTAGAAGTCAAAAATCAACAACAGCAAAAATGAAAAATATGAGTAAGTTAGAAAGAGATGAATATATTCATAAATTGGATAAAATTAGTCATAAGCAATATTCTTGCAATGATGAAATATCTAAAAATATTTATAGACAACTTTCTGAAGAAGACAGAATTAATATAAGATATAGACAAGAAGTTGATGAAATAGATAAAAAATATAAACAACATGAAGAAAAAATGAGAACAATTATTTATGATGATGAACGTAAAAAATATAAACCTGATTTTGATAAATTAAATAATCAATTTGATAAAATTACTGAAATGGAACTTCATAATGAAGAAAGAATAAGGGAAATTGATGATATTTTATTAGATAATGATAAATTAGAACCTAGTCAGCAACAAAAATTACAACTTGAAAGAGAAAGATTACATCAAGAAAAAATTAGATATAAAGAAACTAAGTTAGCAATAGAACAAAAAAAAGTTAATTTAAATGAAGAAATTATAAAAAAAACTGACCATAAAATACAAAAGCATGTTAATGATTTAAATAATGCAAAAGTAAATGAATTTCAAAAGACAACAAATAAAAAAATTATTGATTTAGAAATTCTATCAGAAGACACTAAAATAGAATTGAAAGACACAAATAAAAAATTAAATGGTACTGTAGAACGTGTTGAAAATATGTCAGGTAAAGTTGATTTTGTTTCAAATGATCATGATCGTCTAAATAAAAGAGTTGGTGCTCTTGTTGATGATGTTGAAGATTTCAAAACAACAACAAAAAGAAAACAATTAACTAATAAAATATTAGGTGCATTAGGAACAGCTATGGGGTTTTTAGGTACTGCTATGGCTATTCTAGATATGTCTGCAAATATGGTTACAACTCAAAGTGTTTCTTATACATATCAAGCTAATAATTTTAGTTTAATTTGAGATGGTGGTTTTAGAACAAGTTATTTTTATGGAATGATTCCAGGTCCAACAAAAGGACTTGAAGCAATGTCTATGATTGAACCAGTTCGTATAATTAGACCACAGAATGAATCTGGGTATTATTATAATGGTTATGTTTATTCAACTGAAGCTCAATTACAAAGAATGCAAAATAATGATATCTTAAATGGTATATATACACCTCAAAATGTAAAAAGTGTTTTTAGTTTTGAAAGAATTCAAAATCATAGTATTAAAAATAAAGATTATGTTAATGCTGATTTAGATACATTAGCTGATAATGTTTATAATTCAATTAGAAACTCAATAGTAAATGTAACTCAACTTCCAGCATTTGCAGAAGAATATGACTATAAATTAGATTTAGATAGTATTTATAATATTAATGTTGAAGATAAAACATTAAGTAGTATGCAAAAAGCTAAAGAAAAATTATTAAATCAAATTAAACCAGTAAAAATAGCTTATATACCTAATTTACAAGAAGGTAATAGATTCCCAATTTCTAGAAATGACACTAAAGATGATGGATCAATTCCTGAATTTGTATTACCTTATAAATCATTTACATCTACTCAAGGTGGAAATAATGGAATTAAAGAAAACAATGACGTTAAACCATTTGTATTTGTAAATCAAAATGAAGGTAAATATAAAGGGTTAAGTGACGAAGAAGCTGATGCTAAATTATTAGAATTATTTAGAGAACAATTTGATGTTCCAATGAAAACAACAACAAAAAATGAAATATTATTTACTAATATGTCAAAATTCTCTGATTTATCAACTAATGTTAATGAAATTACTATTTATAAAGCAACAGGTGCTTTTGGTAATGTTAAAGAATTCTTAAATAGTGATGATGCATTTAACTTTATTTGAAATTCATATGGAATTAGAGCAATAGTTAAAATAAATACAAATACAGTTTATACATATAAAGATAAAATCTTTAACACAAAACAAGAATATATTACTTGAGTACTTAAAAATATGGAGATAATCAATGGATAAAAAAAATAAAATAATATTAGCTAGTGTTTTAACAACAGTACCTATTGTTTCAATAGCTTCTACAATTGCAACAATAACTGTTTTAAATAATAAAAAAACAATTGATAATACTGAAAAATTTGATGTATCTTCAATTTTAGATAATAACAACAATTCAAATAATAATTCAAATAATGATAGCAATACTTCTTCAAGCTCAATATTATATATGTTTAATGGAAAAATTTATAAAGATTTTAATGAAATAATTAAAAGATATATGGATGATTATGATCCAATAAGAATTAATAAATATATTGGTGATTTTACAAAAGCATTTAATTATTCAGATAAATCTTTAAATATGAATTGATTAAGAGAATTTGATGTTAATAAAATATTACCAGCTTATAAAACTGCTAGTGGATTAATTACAGAAGATTTTGACAAAGCTAAATCATCATTTTTAAATAAAGGTTTAACAAAAATTTACTATACAGATTTTAATGGTAATTTATTTGAAGAAAAAAGTGAAGCACAGCAAGCAATGGCTAAATCTAAAGTTTCAACACCAATTATGTTTTATGAATTAAATGATGGAACAAAAATTAATCCTTTAAACAAAACAGATATAAATTATTTAAAAGAAAAAGCTTATGAATCAATTTATGATTATTTATGATTAAATGATGATTCTGCAAATAATTCTAATATGTCAATTTCTTTATATGATTCATTTAATGATAATGATAAAAATAAAATATTATCTTCTAAATATTCAAATTCGTTTTACAATAAAAATTCAATTGTTGAAAATTTAATTAAAGAAATTTTTTCATCTATTTATATTGCTCAAAGAGAATATTTAGTAAATAATTTAACATTTGATGTTAAAGTTGAAGTCATGAATATTAATAGAGATTCAAAAAAAAGACTTTATTATAATAGACCAAATGATAATGGAGAATGATGATTTATCAATGAATTTAGATTTACTGATAATAATAACCAATATCCTAAACCAATCCCTGATGTAACTCCTAGATTAACATTAGAAGAAGCTGAAAATAAATATTCAGAAAATAAATACAAAAATCAATTTATATCTTTTATAAAAGATGTAGAAGAAAATCCTTTTACTGCTATATCTTCTAGAAAAAATGCTTTTTCCACTGTTATAGGTAAAAATTGTGGATTTGCAGGTGTTTATAAAAAAGATATAAATAGAAGAGATTCTATAACATTTCCTGATGTAAAATTTGGTGAATTAACTCAATTTGATGCATTTTTAGATTATGAAAAATTAGTAAATTCAAATCATTTTGGTTATGAAAAAGCTGTTTTAAAATCATCTGATAATGCTGCAATTAATGAAGAAGTTGTAGAAATTTTTAGAATAAATAATTTTAGAGGAGCATCTTTTAATTTATTTTTAAGTGTTGATGAAGAATTTTCAACATCAGGAAACACTTGATGAGGTGTTGACTACAAACCTTTTGTTTTTGGTTCAGGTGATGATTATTTTGCAGTAAAAACAACAAAATCAACCGCAACTTTTGATGTTATATTAAAGAAATCAAAAAACTCAAAAGCAAGTATTGATGAAATGTTCAATTATGTTCAACAAAAATTAAATGAAAAATTTATGATTGAAGAAAATGAATATTCATTAATATCAAAAGTTTCTTCTTTAATTAAAACTTTAATTCAAAATAATCCAAAATTATTTTGAAATGACATTTACAATATTTTTACAGATCCTAATTGAGTTAATAAATATACTAATGGTAATTCTAGTCTTGGTCTTAATTCAATTGAAAACAATCCAAAACAATTGTTTCAAATTGATAATACATTAAATATTAACGCAAAAAATAGATTTTGATTTGATACTAGTGTTGAAAACAAATTTATGGAATTTTCTGAAAATTCAGATATAAATAATATAAATATGTTTGATGGAATTACATTTAATTATGATAATTTAGCATCTGAAACAATTGATGAAACTTCTATAAATGATATTTTAGATACAAATAAATTAAAATTAGTGATTGAATTCAATCATAATCCATTATTTATGATTGATTTAGATATAAGTCTAGTAGATAAAAATAAAGAATATTTAAATGGTATTTCTTTTAAATCATTTATAAGAAATAAGTTTTTCAAAACTGAAAAACCAACAAGTGAAGATTTAGAAAAAATTGTTAATGTTTCTCAAGATTTTAATTCAAGAGCTTATGATTCAAAATCAGATTTAAAACCTGCAAATTCAGCTAATTATTTCCATAGCATAAATTTATCTTCAAATAGAATTGAAAAATTATCAGATGGAACATGAAAATTTAATTACAAGTCAAATGATATTTTTAGTGATTCTAGATATCCTGAATTACCTGATTATATAACAGATACTGATGCAATGGATAAAATTAACAATGTTAGAATTAATCAAATTGTTAATGTTTATAATGAAATTATAAAATCATCTCCAACAAATATGAAAGATTTAGCAGATCCAAAAGATATTGTATTCTTATTTGGTAAATTTGATGGTTTAAGATCTTCTCCATTAACTTTAAAATTCCGTAAATTTTTAGCTTATGGAATTGGTGAAATTCCTTCATTATCATCTGGTAAAAAACTTGAATTATATGACAACACACAAGATTTAGAATGAGCAATTTTAAATAAAACATCAGTTGAACCTGGAAAAGTAGTAATGTTATTTGATAATGATGGTAACATTGTAAACCCTGGTGTTGCTATTACTGATGAAGAAGAATTATGATTAACTTCAGATGGTGCTTTTGCTTCTAAAAAAGTATTATACGAAAACTTCTTAAGAACTAAAATTATTAGACCAATTGAAGATAAAGTCTTTTATAAAACTTCAGAAGCAAGTGAACCAGAATTAGTAGTAAATCAAATTAATAAAGTTTATTCATTTACAGTTCCAGATTTAAACTCATCATTTGGAGCAACAATAACTTATTATTATTTATCATACGAAGATTGTTTTAATAATTTAGTTGGTTATTTACGTCAAATGACTAAAGAAATAATAGTTGAAAATTAATAATTAAATATATCTTTAGAGAAACTATATATCAATTCTCTAAAGATATTTTGGTGAAAAGAGAAAATATATGAATAGTATAGAAGAATTAAAAACCTTAATAAATGATAAAATAACTAATTCATTTGAAATTCAAAGAAAAATGAGAATATCATTTTCTAGTTTATGTGATTTATTATTAGATAATTTAATTATTGATGAATCGTTTGAAGGAATAAACGATCATTTATTAGACATTAAAAGATTAAGAATAGAAAATTGTGATGCAGCTAAAATAGAATCTAAATTATCATTAACTTTCTATGAATTAGCTACTGTATTATTAGAATACTTAATTATTAATGGAGATAAAGTATTAGGAGACTTTAATGAGTTTCAATTAAGCAAAAAACAAGATAATACACTTAACAAACCATTAACTGATAATTCAGAAAATATTGAAGATGAATTAGATAATAATGTTGTACCTAAAATAGTATTAAAAAATATTGATTATCGTGTTAAAGAAAAACATATTTTAAAAGATGTAAGTTTTGAAATTAAACCAGGAACATTCCATGCTTTTGTTGGAGAAAATGGAGCTGGTAAATCTACAACAATTTCAGTTATTGTTGGTTTAATCAATAAATTTAGTGGAGAATTATTAATTAATGATATTGATGTTAAATATAAAGATAATTTAAGAGATGGTATAGTTTTTGTACCAGACCAAACTGCATTCCCTACTAACTTTACAGTTAATGCATATTTATATCATTTAACTAAATTAATGACTAATTTAAGTTCAGGACAAATAAATACTGACATTGATTATTATTTAGATAAATTTTCAATTACTGAAATTAAAAACAGAAATGCTAATCGTTGTTCTGCTGGGCAAAAGCAAAAACTATTATTAATTTCAGCACTAATTCAACGTCCAAAAGCAATTGTATTAGATGAACCATTTGCTAACTTAGACCCTTCTTCTAGATATTTATTTATGGAAGAACTAAAAGAATACCAACTAAAAAATAACGCTACAATCTTTTTATCAACACATATTTTAGATGAAATTAAAGAATATGCAGATCATGTAACTTTTTTAAAAAAAGGAAAAGTATTATTAACTAAAGAAGTAAGTGATAATAATGAAATTACAGAACTGTACAAAGAATATTATTTAATTAGAGATATTGCTAATGACTAAAACAAAATCAGTAAAAATTAATTTATTTAATAAGTTATTAATTTTTAATTGAATTCAAACTAGAAACTCTGTTTTATTTTGAATTTTATTTTCAATTAATTTAATAGCTCAACCATTAACAGAAACTTTAATATACTCATTAGTTGATAATTTTAATGATTATTCACTACTTGTAATCTTAATTCCATTAGTTACTAATTTCATTCAAATTATGTTTTTAGTTTATTGATTATATTTAGAGAATAAACATAATTCAATTGATTATAAATTGTTTTGTTCTAAATATTCTAGATTTAATATTGCACTTTCAAGAATTGTCTTTATCTTTATTAGTTTAGTGCCAATTATTATTTTTCAAGATTTATTTTCTTTCTTTTTTGTAGCAATTAATATGACTGGATTTTTTGTAGCTTTATTAATTGCTAACAGTATTATTAATTTATTTGTTTACATAATTTTTATTTGTATTTTAGTATTAATTACAGATAAACTTGGTAGAATTGCTTACATCTTTATCAGTTTATTATTACTAATATTAACATTAGGGATGTCATTAATTAGTAGACCATTTGTAATTAATGAAACAAATGCTTATTTAAATTATGAAAATTCTTTAAGTCAATATCAATCAATACAAACAAATAAATTAGTTGCTGAAAATAAAAAAGAAATATTAGCAATTAAATCTAATACTAAATTAAGTCAGCAAGAAATTATTAATCAAGTAAATAAACAATCGATATTTACTAATAACTTTATTCCAAGTGAGTGATTAATTTCTTTTTATTCATCATTATTTTCTAATTTCAATATTGAATATGATTATAATCATGCACCATATAGTTTGTTATCGGTTAATGTAAATACAGCAATAAATATGAATTTAAATGATTTAGCTAATTTTTATGTAATTAGACCAATTGATCTAAATTTTGCACAATTATCAAATAGTGAATATAAAGCATTAATTTTAAAAAATATTTCGCAAATTATCAATAATTATCATTTATTAAATAATGAAAGCAACTTAAACCAATTTAATGAAATTTTTAGTATTAATGATAGTTATAATTTTGCAATTAAAAATTGAAATAGTTTAGATTCAACAACAATTAATTTTTTAAAAGATGCAACTGGAATAAACACTGAATACAATCAATTATTTTATTTAATTAAATACCCAGAATTATTAACAAGCAAATTAAACAATGAATTATTTGTTGATTTAAAAAATCAATACAATGATCAAATCGCAACCTTATTTAAAAATGTTTTAACTTCACCAATTAGTGCTATTAATCTTTTTCATGCAAATAAAATAGATGAAAATAATTTAATTTTAAAAACTAAAAAAAGTATCGAAAAATTTTATCCAATGATTCAAACCATTAATAATTTAGAACCAATTTCTACAATTGATAAAAATTTTATTGCAGATCAATTATTAATTTTTAATAATCAAAATAAAATCTTAGTATTAACAAATAATTTGATTTATCAAGAATTATCATCTACACAATTAAATGAATTTAAAAATGAATTTCCTGATGTAATTGATGAAAATTCATGAAAAACAACAGCCAATCAAATTGCTTTAAATTACAATACAGCTTTAAGTTTTTTAAATAAATTAAAAACTATTGTAAATAATGTTTTTGATTATACATTAATGGGCAATTCATTAAATTTAGAAAGTTTCAATGCAATTTTAAATCCAGTTAATGGTAATCAAAATGGTTATAGTGAATTATTTATTATTTTATACATTGGTATTTTCGGCTTATTAGTATGATTAATCATTAGAAAAT
>CAMWRJ010000011.1 GCA_947176635.1 uncultured Mycoplasmataceae bacterium | reverse complement strand
TTTATAAATTATTAAGAAATAAAAAAATCAAAGTTAATAATCAAAAAGTTAATTATGATTATAGATTAATGATAAATGATGAAATAAATATTTATCTAAATATTGATTCTGAAAAATCAATCAACAAACATCAATTATGAAAACAAGCAGATTCTAATATTGATATTATTTATGAAGATAAAAATATTATTATTGTAAATAAGTCTATTGGTTTGATTGTATATGATGAAAAACAAGCAACAGTAAATACTTTAATTAATAAAATTATTAAATATTTGTATGAAAAGCAAGAATATAATGATGAAAATGAAAATTCATTTATACCATCATTAGCGCATAGAATTGATACAAATACATCAGGTATAGTAATTGCTGCTAAAAATGCTGAAGCTTTAAAAGAAATGAATGAAATTTTTAAAGATAAGTTGATCAAAAAAACTTATTTGGCTTTAGTTTATGGTGTTGTTGAACATAAATACAGAGAAATTAATTGTTTTATTAGAAAAACGGATAAAAACATTGTAGAAACATCATTTGATAAAAAGAATGCTCAATTCAAAGAAGCAGTAACTAGATATAAATTGATTGATATCATTTCAAATAAGTATTCATTATTAGAAATAGATTTAATAACAGGAAGAACACATCAAATTAGAGCTACATTTAATTTAATTAATCATCCATTAGTTGGTGAACAAAAATATATTAAAAGTTTCATCAATAAAGATAGTAGATTTAAATATCAATGTTTAGTTAGTCATAAAATCAAATTTTTTGATTTAAATACTGGAATTTTAAATTATTTGTCAAATAAAGAATTTAAAGTAAATGATATTTGATTTTTGAATTCTTTAAATTATAAATATAAAAATTAATTTATTTTATTGAAATCTAACATTTTAATACTTTAAAAATCACATAGTTTTTATCAATAATATAAGTTATTTTAAGTTATAATTTATTAGCATAATATATTAAATTTATATAAAGGAATTTCAAATGAAAGTTATTAAAACATTACAAGAAAATAATCAATTTAAAATTGAAATCGAATATTCTGGAGAACAATGAAAAAAAGCATTTAAAAAAGAATATGATTCAATTGCTAAAAATGTAAAAGTTGAAGGATTTAGACCTGGTAAAGCACCAGCTAACATTATTAAAAAACACATTAATGTTGAAGAAGTAGCTTACAAAGCAGTTTACAAATCAACTAATGAAATTTTAGAATTAGCAAAAACAAATAATGAATTCTTAAAAGAAAAAGATGAATTATTTGAAGTACCTTCTTTAGAACTTGTTGAATTTGATTCTGAAAAAGCAATTATTGAATTAAAATATGATGTTCTTCCATCAATTCAAAATGAATTAGATTACAAAAAAATTAATTTATATGAAACTAAACCAGAAGAAGTATCAGATGAAGAAGTTCAAAAAGAAATTGACTTGTATCAAGACAGAAATTCACAATTAGTTGAATCAAAAGATACAGAATTAAAAAAAGGTCAAACAGCAGTATTTGATTTTGTAGGTTTATTAAATGGTGAAGAATTCCCTGGTGGAAAAGCAGAAAATTACGAACTAGAAATTGGTTCTAATCAATTCATTCCTGGATTTGAAGATCAAATGATTGGATTAACAGTTGGAAATGAAAAAGATATTAATGTAACATTCCCAGAAAGTTACCATGAAAAATCATTAGCAGGAAAAGATGTTGTTTTCAAAATTAAACTTCATTCAATTAAAGAAAAATCTAGTGCAAAATTAGATGATGAAGCAATTAAAGAATTAAAAATTCCTAATGTTGAAAATTTAAAACAATTAAAAGAATTTATTAAAAATAGTTTATTAGAATCTATCAAAACAAGCAATAAAGAATTAGTTTTAAAATCAGTAATGGAATATTCAGATAAAAACTCTGAATTATCAGAAATCAGTCAAAGAATTATTGATGCAGAAACTGATGAATACATGAAATCATTAGAAGAATACTGACAAAGACAAGGTGTAACTTTAGATTACTTATTAAAAGCTCTTAACAAAAATTTAAAAGAGTTCAAAGAAATGCACCATAAAGAAGTTTTAAATAAAATTAAAACTGATGCTTTAATTAGACACATTGCTAAAAAAGAATCAATCAAAGTTTCTGATGAAGATTACAATGAAGAAATTAAAAAATTAGCTAAACAATACAATATTTCAGAAGAAATTGTTAAAGAAAGATTAGAAGCTAATAGAACTAAAATAATGAAAGAATTATTACTTGAAAAAGTAATCGATAGATTATTCGAATTAAATAAAAATAATGAAAGAATTAAAGTTGAACACCACCACGATGATGAATGTGGTTGTGGACACGATCACTAATAACTTTAAAGATATATTAATTATTGATTTAGTTAATATATTTTTTTATTATCACTAATTTAAATATATGAAAAATAAAAATTAATTAATAAATAAAAAAATAAGAAAAAATAGAAGTAAAAGAAAAAATAATTAAAAATCTTTTAATAAAGAAATTAAAACATGTACTTTCTTTTAAAAAATTTAATACTTGGTCGAATAATATAAAACACACACGTAGTCATAATTGAGAGAACATCTATAAAGAAAAATCATTTAATGTTATAAAAGTATGTCATCCACAATTATATAAAGACATTGAAGAAAATTTTTAGAAAAAATCGGTTATTAGATTTAAATGTTTATCAATTAGATTTATCTAGTAGAATTAGATTAGTTTTTATTCATTCAGAAGAAATAATTTATTCATTAATCTTAGATTTTAATCATTGTTTTTATTCAACTAAGACAAATTACGATAAAAATTTAAATAAAGGTTGTAAAGCTGAATGAGATTTTAAAAAAGAACAACAAGAATTAAAAAATAATATATTAACTGTATTAATATAAATAATACATATAAAAAACCATCTAGGCCATCTAGATAGTTTTAAATTTAATTATTTATTATTTTGTTGTCACAAAACATAATCAACTTTTGGAGTATGTTTTTTATCTAATGATTGAATGATTTTTTGTACTAATTTATGTTTATCAGTATATCATTCATATTCTTTAATTCTGAATGTAGAATAACCACGTTCTTCTAAGAAATATTGACGATCAATATCTTCAATCATTAATTGATAACTTCTATTTTCTTTTCATGGTTCAATAATAATTGCTTTAACAATTTCTTTATTTTCACGATTAATAACAGCTATATCAATATTTTTAGTACCAATATTTAAATCTAATAATATTTGATATTTTGATGATAATTTCATCATTAATTGACCATAAATTTCTTTAATTAATTCACTATTAAATTCAACAATAGCTGATTGTTCTAAATTTGTTAATTCTTCATCAATTGAAATTTGTTGTGCAACATCATCAGCGTATTCAATGAATTTTTTAAAGATTACAGCATTTTCATTATCTTGGTTAGAGACTTTAATATCACTACCATATAAAGATTTTACAATAATCATTTTTTGTTTTGCTCTAGTGATAGCAACATTTAATCTATTCATACCACCATGTGCAATTAATGGACCAAAGTTATTTCTTACATAACCTTCACTGTTTTTACCATAAGCAACTGATAAAATAACTAAATCACCTTCATTACCTTGAACATTTTCTAAGTTAGTAATTGTAATGTCTGTTGTTTCTAGTTTTTCTTTTAATCCTGTTTCTAATTTTGAATGTTGTTCTGATAATAAGTTTTCAATTAATACTGATTGTTTAGAGTTAAATGTAACAATTAATATTTTTTTATATTTATTTCAGTTTTCTTTTAGTAATTCTACAACTTTTTTAGCTTCATCTAAATTTTCAGAATTTCATAAACCATTAACATTAATTACATCAATTGCAGATTGTAAATAGTCACTTTTTGTAGCGATTTCTAGATTGTTATTATAAATGTATTTATTAGAGAATTCCATTAATGATTTAGATCAAGAACGATAGTGATTTTTTAAGTGGAATTCATTTCATCAAGCTGTTTTAGCTCTTTCTAATAATGATTCAGCAGAGTCAAAATCATCTATATCATAATCTGTGTTATCGATTTTTGAAACAAAGAATGATGTTGGTTTTAATTGTTTATCATCACCAGCTACAATTTTTTTGTCACATCTATAAACTAATGGATAAGCACGTTCAATAGATAATTGTGAAGCTTCATCAAAAATACCATAATCAAATTCAGCTTGATTTAGAGGAATTACAGTCGCAACATTATCAGGTCTACCCACTCAAATAGGGAATAATTTTTTTAATGCTGAATAGAAATGTTTAATAAATTTAACAGGAGATGGCAAATTTGATTTTGCACTTGCTAATTTAAATACAGTTGCAATTTCATCTTTTTCTTCTTGTGATAATTTAGCTAAATAAACTCTTAAATTTTGAATATATTTTTTGAAAGTGATTTCTTCAACAATTTCAGCAGAACGATATGATTCTTTTCTTAATTGAACAACAATATCTTGTAAAAATCTATTTTTAGTTTCAGAGAATATTGGATTTAATTTGATAATTTTTTCTCAGAATAAAATAATTTTTAATTGTTTAAATTGTTCAGTTGTTACAAATGTACTAATTTTTTTCATTGTTTTTTCAACTTTAGTTAAGTCAAATAAAACAATGTCATCTAAATATAAAGTTTTAATGTATGGATTAGATAATCATGATCATTCTTTATAAATATCTTGAATTTCATTAGAATATGCATCTTTGATATTCATTAAATCTTTTAAGAAGTTTAAATCAATACCAATAAAATCTGTTTGTTTAATAATTTCATTTAATCTATTTTTAGATAAATAAACTTGATTATCAATAAAGAAATTCATTAAACTAATTGTTAAATCAGCATCTTTATTTAATTGTGCAATTTGTTTTAAGTTTAAAGAACAATGTTCTTGTAAGTTGTGAGTTGGTAATAAACTACCACTATCAATAAATTCTGCAAAATAAGCTTTTCTATCTTCAGATGATAATGATTTATATACACCAACAAATTCAATTAATTTTTCTTTATGTTCAATTAAGAATTCATATAAGTTTGATTTGTTTAAAATCACACCATATTTATCATACATTTTTTGGAATAGTTCAGCAATTTTATGTAATTCTTTTGGAGTTTTATTATTTAATGAGAAATCTTTAGCAATTACATTATCATAAAATTCCATAAAACTTGAAGCTTTTTCAATAAATGCTCTCTTTTCTTTTATTGATTTAGAGAAAAATAATTCCTCTAGTGTTTCATCACCTTTATCATATTTACTTAAAAATTCTTTATAAGCATTGATGTAATTAGTAATTTTCTTTTGATTAGATAAATAGTTTTCTACAATATCCACATTTGAATTAATTTTTTTAATAGTTTTATCTAAATAACTATATAGTTCTGTTTGTGTAAATTTATCTCTTAATCCGAATTTTTTTAAGAATTTTGTGTAATTTAAATAAGATTCAAATAAATCTTCTATTTTGATGAAGTTATACATTTTAACAACATCTTGTACTTCTTGATAAAGTGTTTTTTTAGTATCATCATCAATTACGTTTAATCATTCTTTTGTGATTTGAGGTCCTAATTCATTTTTGATTCTTTCATAATCAGCATAATCATATTTATAAATGCCATCTTGAAAATCTTCAACATTTCAATGTTGTTTTAAAATTTCTGTTAATTCTTGATATCAATCATGATAGTTTTTAATAAACATTGATTCTTCTTGACTAAATTTAATAGGATCTAATTTTGCAAATTTAGAACCTTTTGATTTTTCTCTATATCATTGTGGACCAAGTAATTGATTTAATTCATCAATTTTTTCATAAAAAGCATCTTTATTTTTTAAATCATAAATAAAAATTGCAAATTTAGCTAATGAATTAATTCTTTCAGTTACAACTTCTAAAGCTACTTTTTTTTCTGAAACTAATAATGTTGATTTACCTTTTAATAAGATATTAAAAATTAAATTAGCAATAATTTCAGATTTACCAGTACCTGGCGGACCATAGATTAATGTATTTTGATTTAATGATGACGCGATTGCATATTTTTGATAAATATTTAATGGTTTAGATAATTCTAAAATAGGTTGTTCTTTGATTATTTTGTCAATATAGTATTCATTTGGTTTATCTTTATCATCTTTATTTTCAAAAGGATCAATTTCATTATCAACCATATATTTTAAATCTTCTTTTAATAAACCACCATCTGGTTCATAAATTCCTAATACAACACTATTTTCAATTTGGAAAGCATTTGTATCAATTTGAGGATTGTTTCAATCTTGAACTTTGTAAGTTACTAAATCATCACCATTTTTGTTTATGATAGTTGTATTATCAGTAATAGCTTCAATTGTTTCAATAATTCCTTTATAGTTATTAACAGATAATAAATCTGAAATATTTGTTTTTAAATCATTGTATTCTTTTTTTAGATACACTAATAATTTTTCATTTAAGATTAAATCGTCTTGTAATTTTGAAATAATTAATTTTGTACCTTCCAATCTGACTGATACTCTATATAAAACAAGCGGCGATTTAAAATAATTAAATGATTTAGTTCTACCCTCTAAAAATTTAGTAGCAATATATAATGGAGATACATTAGTATCATCATAATATGATTTAGCTAATTTATTTAGTGTTAACATTTTTTTCACAAATGCATTAATTTGATCAACTACTGTAGAAATAGTTTTTGGTTTGTGTTCAGAAAAATTGTTTTCTAATGTTTGTTTTCTAAAATCAGTTAAAGTTCAACCATGATTATTTAAAATAGTCATGAATTCATTTATGTTTTGTGATGATTTTAATTTACTTTCAATATCTTTAATATATTTGAATAAATTAAATTCAATAACTGTTAATTCATTATCTAAAAATAATTGCAAATCTTCTTTAGGTATTAATTTTAAAATGTCAATTTGCTTAGAACCTAAATTAGTTTGAATAATAGGATCAGAAGCATTAATTGACACTAAATTCATTAGTTTTTGTTTAATTGCTTTTTTCATAAATCTCCTCTCTAAATTCTTATACCTCTATCTATTATATAATAATTAATATTTGTCTTTTTAAATTGATAAATTATTTTGATAAAATAATATAAATTATCTCAATCCTAAAGTAGGAAGGAATTTATTGGATGAAAGACTATAGAATTAGTGAAATTATATTATCAAAAAAGCAATTAGAAAAAGGTATTAAAAGAGCAGCAAAATGAATTAATAGTGAATTTAAAGATAAACAACCAATTTTAATTGGAATTTTAAAAGGTTGTATTCCTTTTTATGGAAAAATAATTCCACAATTAACAATTGATTGTTACACTGAATTTATGGCAGTTTATAGTTTTCATGGTGGTACTCAAGCAAGTACTGAACCAGAAATCAAATTAGATATCAGTGCAGATATAAAAGGTAAAGATTTAATTATCTTAGAAGACATTATCGATACAGCAAGAACTTTATCTAAAATAAAAAATAGATTATTAGAAAATGGAGCAAAATCTGTTTCAATTGTAACTTTATTAGATAAACCTACTGGAAGAAAAGTTGAATTAACAGCCGATTATAGTTGTTTTGAAATTCCAGATAAATTTATTGTTGGTTTTGGATTGGATTATAAAGAATTGTATAGAAACTTACCATATATTGGTATTTTAAAACCTGAATATATTGAGAAAGGTAAATAAAAATGAGTCTGATTAAAAAATGAGCTTTTAAACACTTTCAAAAAATAGAAGAAAAAGAAAGAAAAAAAAGAGAAGAAAATGATTCATTAGAATCAGAAAATCAAAAACCTGATTTATCACAACCATTAGGAGAAAAAGCTCCTGATTTATCTGATACAGATGCTAAAAAAGCAAAAAGAAATTCTATTATTAAAAAAACACTTTGAATTGGTGGTACTCTAGCAGTTGTTGGTACTATTATTGGGGTTAGTGTTTATTTTGCAACAAAAGAAGACTATAACTCAATCATTGTAAAAAATATTTCTGTAAATTCAGAAAACAATAAACTTATAGATATCAATGATGGAACTAGAACATATACAATAAACCCTGAAACAGCATATATTTCATCAACACCTATCACTTCTACTATTACAGCTTATATTTTAAAAACTACTAATTCATCATTACCAATACGTTTCCAAGCAGGAATAATATCTTCTGATAAAGGATATACATTTAATTTTGGTGGTGATGTTGGTTCAATTAATTATGATTATGGTAGAGATCAAAATGGAAGTATCACTAATGAAGCTGAAGCTAAATTTTATAGCGATTGTTTAGTTCAAGGTTTAGTTAATGCTCAAATAGCTACTGGCGGTTTTAATTGAATGGGATTAATTTCTTTATTCATACCATTCATTACAATTGGATTATTATTCTGAATGTACTCAAGAGTATTAAAAAGTCAAATGGGCGGAATAGATAATTTAATGAGTAATGGAAAACCATTAATTAAAAATACAAAAACTTCTATTAAATTTGAAGATGTTGGTGGAATTGGTGAAGTTAAAGAAGAATTAAATGAAATTGTCGACTTTATAAGAAGACCACAAAAATATGCAGAAATGGGTGCTAGATGTCCTAAGGGTGTAATTTTATATGGTCCACCAGGTACAGGTAAAACTTTAATTGCTAAAGCAGTTGCAGGAGAAGCAAATTGTAATTTCTATCCTATTTCAGGTTCATCGTTTGATGATATGTTTGTAGGTTCTGGTGTTAGAAGAGTAAAAGAATTATTTAATACAGCAAGAAAAAATGCACCATCTATTATTTTTATTGATGAAATTGATTCAGTTGCAGGTAAAAGAGGACAAAACAATATAGTTGGTGGTGGAAGCGGAATTGCTGATCAAACAATTAATCAACTTTTAGCTGAAATGGATGGATTTAACAGTGAAAAAGGGATTATTGTAATTGCAGCAACAAATAGATTAGATTCATTAGATGAAGCAATTTTAAGACCAGGTAGATTTGATAGACAAATTCAAGTATCTTTACCTGATATTAAAGAAAGAGAAGCAATTCTTAAAATTCATTCAAAATCTAAGAAATTATCTAAAAATGTTAATATGTTAGAAGTTGCAAGAAGAACTCCAGGTTTTTCAGGAGCACAACTTGAAAATATTTTAAATGAATCAGCATTATTAGCAGTTAGAGAAAATAAAACAGTTATTTCAATGCATAACGTTGATGAAGCAATTGATAGAACAATTGGTGGTCCAAAAAGACAAATGAGAGTGATGACTGAAACAGAGAAAAAACAAATTGCTTACCATGAAGCAGGTCATGCATTAGTTGGATTACATACTGAAAACAGCCCTGAAGTAGTACAAAAAATTACAATTATCCCAAGAGGTAATGCTGCAGGATATACTTTACAAACTCCACAAGAACAAGAAAGACAAATTCAATCAAAACAAGATATTTTAAATAATGTTAGAATGACTTTAGGTGGTAGAGCAGCAGAAGAAATCATTTTTGGTGAAAATGCAATCTCAACAGGTGCAGCTAATGATTTATACAAAGTTACTGGCTTAGTAAAAGCAATGGTAGCACAATTAGGTATGACTAATGTTGGTATGACACAATTTATTCCAACAGAAGGTAACCACTCACAATTAGAAAAATTCTTTAGTGATTTAACTCATCAAAAAATTGATGACAAAATTGAAGAAATTATTCAAGAACAATACAAATCAGCAAAAGAAATTATTGCAAACAATAGAAAAGAATTAGACTTAATAGTTGAAACTTTATTAATTTTAGAAACAATTGTTAAAGAAGAAATTGATTATATTCACACTAATTTAAAATTACCTCCTTCTGCTATTGAAGCTAAAGAAAGAATGAATAGACAAGAAGAAGAATTTGACGAAGAACAAAATAAAGACAATTAATTATAAATATTATGCCATTCCTTCATAATGGAATGGTATTTTATTGCATTATTCTTTTTAAAATAGAAACAATTTATTTAGCTATAATTTATTTATTTCAGTAAGAATTATTTATAGTAAATTTAAAATAGATTTATAACATTTAATTTAATATAATTTTATTGGATACTTAATTATGAAATTTAAATTTAATAAAAATGTTTTTTTATCTGTTTTATCATCAACAATTTCAATACCAATAATAGCAACTACAGCAGCTTGTTCTTGTTCACTTTTTCCACATAAAGACCCATATAGTTTAACACCCGATATTGTTTTAGAAAATTTCAAAACTATATGAAAAAATAAAAAACATTTAGATGCAAGTGATTTAGAGTCTTATAAATATATTTATAGTAATGCTTTTGATAACTTAAAATTTGAATTAGATTATGTAGATTTATCAAATATTGAATTGTATAACATAAATAGAAGTATACATTGATCAAAAGTAAAAGAGTTAAGAATTTCTAACAATACTAATGATAAGAAAATAATTAATAATATTTTGTTTGTTAAAGATATACAAATGAATGAATGATATGCTAATTCTATTGCAAATAGAACAATTAAGATGGAAACATTGAAATTTCCTAGTACATATGAGTTAACAAACTCTCCTTCAAAATATTTAATTTCAAATTATTTTTATGACAATAATGTTTTTAAAAATATTAATTTAATAAGTTTTAATTCTGAAAATGAAGAAACACCTATAAAAAATTTTGGAACATCATCATTTGAAAATTGTACAAAATTAACACCTAATTTATTCATTAATTATAATGAAGAAATAGACACCAATAAATTTCCAAATAGTTATAATGTATCGAATTCAGCATATTGCCACTTTCAAGATAAATCATTTTATAATACAAATATAAATATAGTCAATATTTCTTTGTCGAATCCTATAATATCAGAAGATCAATCATTTAATTTTTTTATCGATAAATCAATACATTTCACTTGAGATTCTTTTTCTAATAATAAAAATTTAGTTAAGTTTGAATTAATAAATAAAGATTTTAATAATCCAATGATAGATATTCAAAATTCTTTTAATAATTGTCCAAATTTAGAAATTTTTAAAATAAAAACTTATTTATTAAGGTTTTTTGAGCCAGAAGTATTTTTAAATTGCAAAAAATTAAAAAATATAGAAATTATAGTT
>CAMWRJ010000010.1 GCA_947176635.1 uncultured Mycoplasmataceae bacterium | reverse complement strand
CTACACGCTCCTTATCGTCGGCATCGGCAGATGTGTATAACAGACATGAATTTAGTAGTGAATATAATTCAGATATTGTTGAATTTAGTAAAAATAAAATAATTTTTAAAATGTCAAAATCTGATTTCTTTTTAGAAGAATTATTTACAAGTGATCAATTAGACAAATTTAAAGAAAAAATTATTTTACAAATGCAAGCAAATAAATTAACATTCAATGCTTTAAATAATGTTTCAGAATCAAATCAAAAAACAGAAATTATAAATTGAGTTTGCAAATTATTAGGAATTAATAATATTTTTAGTGATATAGAATTTAACAAATTACAAGCTAGTGATTCATATAGCATTAAATTAATTGCTAATAATGATTATGTTCTAGGTTGAAGCAATAATGAAAATGATAGCAACGATTATTCAATTAAAAGAAAAGAATTAATGATTAATTTTAATAAAGTTATTGAATTTAGTAATGAAGTATTAATTGCATTAAAACAAAATATTAATACATATCTATTACAACAAAACATAAATTATATGTCTTGATTAGAACATATTGAAACTAAAGATGAAGAATATCAAAATTTAGTTAATGCAATTTATAGTAATTTAAATACATTATTAAATAACAATCTAGTAAATGATTATATTAGTGGATTAGAAATTATTAAAGATAATAATGAAATATATACATTAAAAATTATTCCAAATTCAGGATATAAGTTTTTATCAAATTCTAATTTTTATGAAGATGGTAATATTTTATTAATTGATCTTGATTTCTATTCATATATTCAATTTAATGAAAATAATATTACATCATTCATTAATAGAATTCAAGCTACAATTGATACATTTAAATATGATGAAAATAATTTTATGAATTGAGTGAATTCAGTTGAATTTAAAAATTATGTTAGCACTAATTTAGTAGATATAAACAATATTAATGTTGAAGTTAGCAAAATTGAAAATATTGAATATAACCCAATTGATAATGTTTTAAAAATTTCACCTACTTCAGCATATAGATTTAAATTAGCAAGTGTAATATCAAATGTTTCAGTTAATGAAAATGGTGAATTATTAATTTCAAATTTAAATTTATACAAATACATTAATTTTGAAAATTTATCAGAATTATTTAATCACATACAAGAATTTATTGATAATCAAAAATTTAGTAGCAATGAATTTTTAGATTTTGTAAAAGATAGTAAAAATTTAGAAACATTAAAAAGATTAGTTGCTAATAATTTATATATTTCAGCAGATCAAACAATTGATATTAATAAAATTATCAACATTAATTTTGAAAATGATAATTTAGTAATTTCATTAGATTCAAATTATGTAATCTATAGTGCACAAAACACTGAAAATGTTATTTTTTCATTTGATACACTAACAATTCAAAATTTAAAATTCTTTAGAATTGTAGATTTAATAAAATTAGATGATTTATTTAGTAGTTTACAATCTTTTATAGATACAAGTAAATATACTGTTAATGAACTAAATAACAATCTTGATTTATTAAAAAATCATATAGCAGCTAATTTATATATTTCTGAAACAGACACAATTTCATTAAATCAAATCATCAACGTTAGCTTTGAAACCGATGATGTTTTAAGAGTATCATTAAATGGTGAGTATATTAAATATAATCTTACATCAAATATAAATATTGAATTAGAAAACACAGATCTGTTAATTAAAAACTTAAATTATTATAAAGCATATGATTTTGATAATTTAGATAACTTATTTAATGCTATTCAAGATCAAATTAAAAACAATCAATATACAATTGAAGAATTTGAAAGTTATTTAAGTGCTGATATTGATTCATTTAAAAACTTAATAGCAAATAATTTATATATTTCAGAAAATGAAACATTAAGTGTAGATAAAATAATCAATATTAATTTTGATAATACCACAAATGTATTAGATATTGAATTAGATGCAGATTATTTAAAATATTCAATTACAACTAATAACCATATAACACTAACAAATACAACACTAACAATTAGTGATTTAAATTATTATTCGACTATTGAATTTGTTGATATTGATTTATTATTTAATACTTTACAAAACACAATAAACAATTCTAAATTAACAGCTGATGAATTTAAAGATTATGTAAATGTAACTAACACAGATAATATTAAAAATTTAATTGTTGATAATTTAATGACAACTAATAATACCCCAATTGAATTAAGTAATATTTTAAGTGTTATAGTTAATGAAAATTATAAATTAGAAATTACATTAAATGTTGATTATATTAAATATGTTGTACCAAGTAGTGCAAATATTACATTTAGTAATGATACATTAACAGTCAATAATTTAGTTTATTATCAAGGAATTAATTTTTATAATATTAATGAACTTTACAACTATATATCAAACATTATTAGATCTAATCAATACACACCTAACGATTTTAAAAATTATATAACTAATAATGCTGCAGCATTTAAAACAGCAATAGCAAGTAAATTATTAATTTCAGAAACTGATAGTCTAAATGAAAACGATATTTTAGATATTTCACTAAATTCTAATAATACTTTAAACATTAAATTAAATGCTGTTAATAAAAAATATATCATTGAGTCAAATTCAAATATAACAATTACAAATAATTCAACAGAAGCTATTATTAATGTAAAAAACTTAAATTTATGAACAAGTATTAGATTTTCTAATTTAGCAAGTGTGCGTTCTGGTATTCAAAACATAATTTCAACTTATAACTACACATCTGGTGATTTTTCAACTTATATTAGAAATAATCAATCTTCACTGAAAACACTAATTTCAAATAATTTATCAAAATCAGTAACTGGTCCTGGAAGTTGAAGTTCTAGCCAAATTAGTAATGTGGAATACAGTTCTGGTAATATTAGAATTACATTTAATGCTCCATCATATTATAAATATTCATTTGATTCTTATTCTTATGCAAGTATTTCAAATAATGTTGTAACAATTACTAACTTTAGTTATTATTCAGAACACTCATATGAATGATTTGAATGAAATGGAACTGAAATTACTGGATTTAGAGCGAATGGTAATACTTTAACATCAGTTAATATTCCAAGAAAATGTACCAAAATTGGTTATTATGCTTTTAGAAATAATAAGAACTTACAAAGAATTGTTATTCCTAGTACAGTAACTTATATTGATACTGGAGCAATGGAGTATTGTAGTAATTTAAGTAGTGTAACATTATCAGAAGGAATTACAAGAATTGGTGCTTATGCATTTAGAGGAACTAAATTATCTTCTATTTCAATTCCTAGTAGTGTAACTGATATTTATGATGATGCTTTTTATGATATTAGAACATTAACAAGTGTTTATTTTAATGAAGGATTAAGAAATATTGGTGAATATGCATTTGGTGAATGTAAAGGTTTAACAGTATTAAACTTCCCACGTACATTATCTGAATTAAAATATAGATCACTTAGAGGTTGTGATAAATTAAGAGTTGTTAATGTATATTCAACAGGTACAATAACAATTAAAGATGGAACATTTGATTATTGTACTAGTTTAGAAAGATTAAATTTTATTAACATCAGATACAGAAACTATATTAAACCTGAATATTGAGGATTTAATGGATCAAGTAAAATGAAAATCTATGTTTTAACTTCTGAAGTTAAAAATGAATTAGTAGCTTTAAAATATGCAAATTGTAATGATAAAAATGTTTCATCATTTGTACAATCTTAATTATTTATAAATAATAATGTGTACTAGTTAATAGCTAGTACATTTTTAATTGTAAATGATAGAAATTTTGGACTCAAAACTAAAAAAAAAAAAAACAGCAAATATATCAATTTATATATAGTTGCTGATATATAATAAAATTAAGTTTATTTTTAAATGTATTTCTTATTTTGATTAATAAAAAGGTATTTTTAATGGGCAGAACAGGAAAGCAAACAAATACGACAAGTAAAAACACAAACACAAACACTAAAAAATCAACAACCAAAAAGAAAACTACAAATCAAAATAAGAAATCAGTTGAAACTAAAAAAGAAACTAATTCTAAAGAAACAACTGAAGAATTAAAAGCATCAAATGACTCAAATGATACTCTAAATAAAAATAAACTAACTAAAAAGCAAAAAATAATGCGAATAGCATTAGGAACATCGATATCATTATTAGTTTTATCTGCAATAATCTCGCCTATTATTGTTTATACAAAACTAAATGAAAACAATAATCAAATAGTTTTTAAAGATTCAGATTTTGTTTATTTAGGAAAACAAATTATTAATTTAGTCAATAAAGAACACATGAATTTAAATTCGTTTGAAAAAGTAATGCTTAATGTATTTAAAGAATACTTATTAGCATCAAATGTTAGCATTTCAAACTTAATAAAAATATTGAAATTCAAAATTATCAAACTGATTCAATAACTTTCAAAATTATATTGGATTTAAACTATGAATATGAAATTAGTAATCACAATAATGAAATAATAATTAACAAAAATGTTTTATTAATATCTTACACAGGTCTAAATTCAATTAAATTTTATGATTAATATTCAATTTATAACACGCATTATACACTTATATTTAACAACATTATCAAAATATGGAAATAGTTTATTCTATGAAAGGAATAATTTATGGATAACAATCAAAACAAATTCTCTAATGCAGATGATTATGATTTAATCTTAGAAGAAAAAGAAAAAGAACTAAAAAAAGAAAAAAGAAATAAAGTAATTTTAGGTTCATCACTAGCATTATTGTTACTATTAGGTTCAACTGCTGTAGTTGCTCCAATTATTTCAGTTGCTGCTGATAAAAATAATTCAGCAAATATCAATAATATAAAAATACCTAGTAAATTAACATTCACTAACTCAGACATCACTACATTAATTGATGGATATAAATCTGAAATTCAAGCTAGAAAATTAAGTTTTAATGAATTCCAAACAGACTTCACAAATATTACTAAAAAATATATTGTCGCTTCTAATCTATCAATTGGTACAATTGTACAATCTGCAAAAATAACACAAAATGCAGACACAAAAGATTTTAATATTGAAATAGTCTTAGATGAAAGCAAAAAATATTGAACTAATGAAGAGTTAACACCAGCTACATTAAATGAAAATACATTAACAATATCTTTTAAAGAAAATGAAAAACTATTAGGTGATTTCTTTACTCCAATTGAAATAGATACAACAATTTTAGATAATTTAAAAGATCAAATTCAATCTGAAATTGAAAAACAAAAACTTACAAGTTCACAAAAAAGTGATTTAGATAAATTAAAAACAGTTATTAAAAATTTATTGCATACTAATCAAATTGAAGTTCCAAAATATGAAAACCCAAATTTAATTATTGAACCAATTTCACCAAATAAATTTACACCAAGTGACAGTCAATGAATTGTCGATGGTAATATTGTAATTCCTAATTTAAAATTCTTTACATTAATTAAATTTAGTAATTTACAAAAATTATTCGATGCATTAAATACTATTATTCATACAGATACAAAACAGTATTCACCTAAAGAATTTAATGAATATATAAATCAAAATCTTAATGAAATTAAACAATTAATTTATAATAATTTAGAAATTTCAAATAAAAATAAATTTAAAGTTAATGATATTTTAAATGTTTTAATAAATACAAATAATGAATTAATTATTGAATTAAATAATAACAATAATTATTTAAAATATCAATTAAATGAAACTAATGCAAATTTTGTGTTAAATAATAATGAATTAATTATTAAAGATTTAGACTTTAAACATAATTGATCACCTGATTCTTGATTTGTAAGGAATGATAGACCAGATAGTAATTCAATAGCGGGATTAACTGATTTAGGAAAGCAACAAAATCATATAATTCTTCCCGGTTGAGTTACATATATGAATCGTAATGGATTTCAAAATTTAGAAAATTTAATATCATTTGATATGTCAAATGCTGAAAATTTTAAAGGTTTATATTCTTCTTCTTCTGTTGCATACAGTGATTACGCACCACGTTTCCCCGGTTGTAAAAATTTAAAATCTGTTATTTTTCCTAAAAATTCTAGAATAACTTGCTTTTGATATGATAATTTCACAGAAACTAAATTAGAAAATTTAATATTTCCAAAGAGTGTATTGGTTGTTCATTCTGAGATCTTTAGAGATGTAACAACATTACAATGAGTTTATTTGCAATCTAAAATAGATGTACAAAATTCAAATAGTACAACAACCCCTCAAAATTTATTTGCTTGAGCAAAAAAACCAGTAACAATATATGTTCCAAATCAAGAACTAAAAACATATTATTCAGATATGAGATTTAATAATGTGAAAGAAATTGTGATTGGTGAACCACCAACAAAAATAAAAGTTTAACACAATAAATTAATAATACTTAATACTTGTTTAATTACTTTTAAAAAATATTTAATATAATAATAAATTATGAATACAACAATAAATTATGAATTATTAAATACATTAATTATTTTAGGAATAGTGTTAGTTTCAATTATGATTTTAGCAACTATTTATTTTGTATTTGCTTTAAGAAAAGTTTCAATATTAACTAAAAAAATTGATTATTTAACTGAAGATGCAACATATAAACTAGAAAAATTAAATGTTACAGTTGATGCACTAGTTAAATTTTCAGATTACATAAATGTTTTAGAAACTTACTTAAATAAAAATACAAAAGTATTTATTGAGTATTTAGCAAATAATAAAATTGAAAAAGATAATAAAAAAATTAATTAAGATAAATGGTGTCTTTCCATTTATCTTTTTATACTAAAAAGAGGTAATTATGCAATTAGATAAAATTAAAATTGTTGGAGCAAAAGAGAATAATTTAAAAGATATTTCATTAAATATACCTAAAAATAAATTAGTAGTAATTACAGGGGTTAGTGGATCTGGTAAATCATCATTAGCATTTGATACAATTTATGCTGAAGGTCAAAGAAGATATTTAGAATCATTATCAAGTTATGCTAGACAATTTTTAGGTAGTAATAAAAAACCTAATGTTGATTCTATTGAAGGACTATCACCATCAATTGCTATTGATCAAAAATCAACAAGTCATAACCCACGTTCAACAGTTGGTACAGTTACTGAAATTTATGATTATCTAAGAGTTCTATATGCAAGAATTGGTATACCATATTGTCCTAATGGTCATGGACCAATTAAAACTCAAACAATTAAACAAATAGTTGATTTTATATGTGAATTTGATGATAGTGCTAGATTAGTGATTATGTCACCATTAATTTCAGCAGAAAAAGGTACATTTGCTGATTTATTTTTAGATTTAAAAAAAGAAGGTTATTTAAGAGTTAGAGTAGATGGTACAACTTATGATTTAGATGAAATTGAATCATTAGAAAAAAATCAAAAACACACAATTGAATTAATCATTGACAGAATTATTTTACATAAAGACCAACAAACAAGATCTAGATTAAATGATGCAGTTGAAAATGCATTAAAAAAATCTAAAGGTAAAATCTTAGTACAAAACTTAAATACAAATGAAGAACACTTTTTTAATGAATCATACTCTTGTGATAAATGTTCATTCTCAATTCCTGATTTAGAACCAAGATTATTCTCATTTAACTCTCCTTTAGGAGCTTGTGATTATTGTAATGGTTTAGGTTTTACTTATGAACCAGACCCAGAAAAAATGATTCCAGATAAATCCTTATCAATACAAGCTGGAGGAATTGATTTCTTTAAAAATACAGTGAATACAACTAATTTAGATTGACAAAGATTTAAACACTTATTAGATTTTTATAAAATTGATATTAAAGTACCAATTTCACAATTAACTAAAGAACAAATAAATTACATTCTTTATGGTTCTGATGTACCAATTAATATTACAATGGTTTCTGCAAACAATAGAAAATATGAACAACAAGAATATATTGAAGGTGTTTTAGAATTAGTAAAAAGAAGACATCAAGAAACTACTAGTGATTTAGCTAGAGAATATTATTCAAAATACATGTCTGAACAAAAATGTAAAGTATGTAAAGGTAAAAAATTAAATAAAATAGCTTTATCAGTTTTAATTGGAGATAAAAATATTAGTGATTTAACTGAATTAGATATCACTGAAACAATTGATTATTTATTAAATTTAAATTTAACTAAAGAACAACAATTTATTTCAAAATTAATTATGAAAGAAATTGTAAATAGATTAACATTCCTATATAATGTTGGATTAGATTATTTAACACTATCAAGATATGCAATGACATTATCTGGTGGTGAAGCTCAAAGAATTAGATTAGCATCTCAAATTGGTTCTAATTTAACTGGAGTTTTATATGTTTTAGATGAACCATCAATTGGATTACATCAAAAAGATAATGAAAAATTAATTAGAACATTACAAGACATGAGAGATTTAGGAAATACATTAATTGTTGTAGAACATGACGAAGACACAATGAAAGCTGCTGATTGAATTATTGATATTGGACCAGGAGCTGGAGTTCATGGTGGATATGTAATTGCAGAAGGTACACCACAAGAAATTATGCAAAATCCTAATTCAATTACAGGACAATATTTAAACGGAACTAAAAAAATTGAAGTACCAACTTCTAGAAGAAGTGGAAATGGTAAAACAGTTAGTTTAATTGGTGCTAAAGGTAATAACTTAAAAAATGTAGATGTTACAATTCCATTAGGTAAATTTATTGCTGTAACTGGAGTTAGTGGTTCTGGTAAATCTAGTTTAATTTTAGAAACATTAGTAAAAGGAATTATTAAACAAAACTTTAATCCATTTGAAAAACCACTACCTTATAAAGAAATTAAGGGAGCAAATAATATTGATAAGATTGTAGAAGTAACACAAGACCCAATTGGCAGAACACCAAGAAGTAATCCAGCAACATATGTTGGTGTATTTGATGAAATTAGAGATGTTTTTGCTAACTTAAAAGAAGCTAAAGAAAAAGGATTTAGCAAAGGAAGATTTAGTTTCAATGTTAAAGGTGGTAGATGTGAAAGATGTCAAGGTGATGGTGAAATTAGAATTGATATGCAATTTTTACCAAGTGTTTATTTAAAGTGTGAAGAATGTAATGGTTGCAAATATAATGAAGAAACATTAGCAATTAAATATAAATCAAAATCAATTTATGATGTCTTATGTTTATCAATTGAAGAAGCAGCTGAATTCTTTAAAAACTTCCCTAGTATTCATAGAAAATTACAATTATTAATTGATGTTGGTTTAGGATACTTAGAATTAGGTGCATCATCATTAAATTTATCAGGTGGTGAAGCACAAAGAATTAAATTAGCTAAATATTTACAAAGAAAAGCAACTGGTAAAACAATGTTTGTATTAGATGAACCAACTACTGGATTACACATTGATGATGTTGCAAAATTAGTTAAAATTTTAAATAGAATTGTTGATAAAGGTGATACAGTTTTAGTTATTGAACACAATTTAGATGTAATTAAAGTTGCTGATCACATTATTGATGTTGGATTAGATGGTGGAGCTAATGGCGGTAAGATTGTAATTACTGGAACTCCAGAACAAGTTTCAAGATCTGATATTTCTTATACAGCAAAATATTTAAGAAAGATGTTAAATAATTAATCAATGATAATAAGTTTTTCAAAAGATATTCATAAAATTAAAAAAAGAAAAAATAGTGTAATTAAATTAGCGAATTTATCTTTTAATAGTAATTATCAAGTAATAGCTCATTCTGATGGAGACATAATTTTACATGCTATTTCAGATGCAATTTTATCAGGTATTAATCAATTTGATATTGGTTACTATTTTAAAGATAATGACTCAAAAAATAAAAACTTAAATAGTCTAGAAATTTTAAATAAAGCATTAGAATTATTAAATAAAACTAATTATGAAATTAATAATATTGATTTAACAATTATTTGTAATCATATCTTTATAATGGATAAAAGATTAGAAATTTTAGATAATTTAAAATCTTTATTATCAATACAAAACATTAATATAAAAGGTAGAAGATTTGAATTAAAAAACAAAACAATTGAATGCTATTGTATTTTATCTTTAAAGGAAAAATAATAAATGAGAACATTACTAGGAAAATTATTACATGCTAATGATATGTTTAACATGATTCAAGATGGAGACAGAATTTGTGTGGGTGTGTCTGGTGGTAAAGATTCAATGTCATTACTGTACACATTAGCATTATTAAAAAGAAAAACTAAAGAAGAATTAAATTGAAATATTGAAGTTTTTGGTGTACATCTAAAAATGAATTTATGTGCAATTGATTATGAACCAATTATTGAATATTGAAATAAATTAGGAATAAACTTTATTATTAAACCTACTAAAATGGGTGAAATATTAAGAGAAAATATGAAAAAAGGTAAAATTCAATGTTCATTATGTTCTAAAATGAAAAAAGCAATTTTAATTGATGCTGCTAAGGAATTAAATTGTAATAAAGTAGCAATGGGACATCATGCTGATGATGCAATTGAAACATTATTTATGAATATGATTAATGAAGGTAGAATTGCTACATTTAAACCTAAAATGTATTTAGATAAAACACAAATGGAATTCATTAGACCTTTTATTTTAGTTAGAGAAAAAGAAATTAAAAAAGCAACAAAACAATTAGATATGCCTATTGTACCTTGTGGTTGTCCAATGGAAGGATTTACTCAAAGAGATACAATTAAATCAGTATTAGATGCTCAATTTTATACAAATAAAAAATTTAAATCAGCTTATAAAAATTTTTATATTGCATTATTAAATTCTAATCAATTTGATTTATGATTTAAAGATGGAGATAAAATAATTGATTTAGATAAAAAAGACAATAAATAAATATTTCAAACTATAGTATGATAACTGTAGTTTTTAATTATGCTTAGTACATTAAAAATAGATGAATTTCAAGTATGAATTGAAAACATCTATATAACGTTGTTTTATATTTTATTAAACTATTAAAAATTAATTGCAAAATAAAAATAGGATTATTAAACATTGATAGTTTAATTTAATCCTATTAAATTGGTTAATTATAATAATGAAATATCATCTCTAAATTCTGGTTTTAATTTATTTTTTACATCATTATTTTTTACATATGCATATTTTTGTCCAACAAAAGGACTTGCTTCCATCACTAAATTATTAGGATTTGTAAGACCATAAAAATAATAATTTGTAATAGACGAATCTGTAAAAAATGCATTATGATAAAATTTCATACTTGTAGAATAAATATAAATATTAGTTCTTATTGATAATATGGCTCCAACTGCACCATCTGTTGTAATAAAAATAGCTCTATATTGTATTTCAATTCTGTTTTCTGGTAATGTTATACTAGTTAAATTAGAACAGGCATTAAATGCTTGTTGTTCAAGTAAACCAAGTCTACTATTTTTATAATCTAAACTTAATGTGTTTAAATTAGTACATTTATTAAATGCAAATGTTCTAAGTGCAGTTACTGAATTTG